>JAZQGJ010000098.1:0-8470 GCA_045539995.1 Eubacteriales bacterium | reverse complement strand
AGATGCCGTGCAAGTAAAACATTTTATCACTGAGCAAGACGTGCTAATTTCCTTGGCAGGACCTGCGAATAAGCAGGGGCGCATCGCCGCCGATAATATTTGTGGGCTTGACAGCGAATATAAGGGCTCGCAAGGTTCGTCTGTTATAAAGCTCTTTGATATGACGGTGGCAACGACGGGCATTAACGAACAGCAAGCTAAGGCAAGCGGCTACGAATATGAAAAGGTTATTTTAACGCAAAATTCGCATGCAGGATATTACCCGAACGCAACGGCAATGACGTTGAAGCTGATTTTTGAAAAGGAAAGCTTTAAGATCTTGGGCGCACAGATCGTCGGTTACGACGGTGTGGATAAACGCATTGATGTGATTGCTACGGCGATCCGCGCGCACCTCGGGGCTGACGAGCTGAAGGATCTGGATCTGGCGTACGCTCCGCCGTATTCTTCTGCGAAAGACCCCGTGAATATGGCAGGCTTCGTTTCCAAAAACATCAAAAACGGTGTAGTAAAGCAGTTTTATTATGAAGATATTTCCTCTTTGCGTGAAAGAGAGGACGTGATTTTGCTCGATACCAGAACTCCGTTTGAATATATGAGAGGTCGTGCTGACGGATTTGTCAATATTCCGCTTGACGATTTAAGGGAGCGTATAGGTGAGCTTGATAAAACCAAAAAGATCTACGTGATGTGCCAAAGCGGACTTCGCAGTTATTTGGCGACACGGATCTTAATGCAAAACGGCTTTGAAGCGTATAACTTTGCAGGTGGCTTTAGATTATATAGCAGTATTAAAAACGAAGAATTGTTATCTAAGCAATGCTACTCTTGCGGTATGGAAAAATAATAGACAAATAAGAATTTGTCTGTAGAAACCAATACAAAAAGGATACCTCAATATATCAAAAATCTCCGCAAGTGGTCAAACATGTAAAGCCCGGCGACAGAGTCACGGTTAATGTCGAAACCTTCTGCGGAGAGTGCTTCTTTTGCAAGAAGGGATTTGTCAATAACTGCACCGATAGAAATGGTGGTTGTGGCGCTTTACGACAAGACACAGGCTTTGCCTCTGCCGGATATGTACGGCAAAAATCTGACCTTCAAGACCGGCGGTGTTGACGGTTGCGATTGCGAGGAAACGCTGAAGCTGATTGCCGAGGGCAAGCTTGATACCGAGCCGCTGATCACGCATGCCTATCTGCTTGCGAAGATTGACGAGGCGTATGAGCTGTTTGAAAATAAACGCGACGGTGTTATTAAGGTTGCGGTGGAGTGCTAAAAGTCCTTTTTATCGGACAGAAATTATGTTATAATATAGAAAATTAAAGGAGGGGTATTATGAAACTATTTGATACATTCGAAGCAGTAAAGTTTTTTCAAGAGAATTTGATTTTCATAACACACAATGGATTTCTTTACTATATCTATGATCCCAAGTACAAGCATTGGAGAAAGCACCGCAATGCTGGTAACGACCACCTAACTGTGGCTAATTATGATGACGTAACAAAAGAAGAACTCGTTGATGCGATGAACGGTGCTTTTCCAAAAAGCGAAAATGATTTTATGAGGTTGTGTAATCCCTCTCAACTGTGTATCCGAGATATGCTTGAGTTACTCAAAGAGGATTATGCTAAACATATGTATGATAACGATATATATCATACTATTCATCATTTCTTGTTAGAGTCGGATATTTGTCATAAGTCTTTTGAGGCAATTCAAAAATTACTTGATGTCGCTACGGCAAATAATTATGACAATGATCAGGTTGTTACACAAATAAAGGAACTTGCATTAAAGATTATCGGTAGAGACATTTTCAAGGGAGAAATCGGTATTGTTGATGGTCACGATAGTTCATCTTATTTCTGGATTATGCCTGTTCGAGTAATTGACTATGAGGATACCGCTGATTTGGATAGTGTTGCAGAAATGAGAAGCGTAGAAATTTCAATTGAAGAGGGCGATGTTAATCAGTATCTTACGCCATTTCTCTACGAGTATTTCGACGAAAAAATCGAGGCGAATAAGAATAGAAAAGATGTTTCCGGTTTTGAATGGTATTTAGAGCATAACTTTTTCACATTCGATCAGATGTCGCATATCTTAAAGGATATCGCAGATACCGTCGAGGCTTTGGTATCTGGAAAAGAAACCGAGTACACCAAGAAATTGAAAATCAAAAGGGGCATCGAAACTTACCAGCTACTTTACGCGAAAAACCTCAACGAAGATGAAGTAGCAGCATATAACGCCAACAGACCGACAGAGGATGATACAGAGGTAGGACTCATCGTTGATTTCTATCAGCGATTCCTCTACCGCATGGAATACATGATGAAAGTCGGCAAGGAAAAAGGCTACGACCTAATCTCATTTATGGGACCCTAAAATAGACGAAAAAAGGAGTTAGAGATGAACGCTATTGATAATCTGTTTGCAGAGATAAAGGCGTTTGTTGCTCAAGGGAATGACATAAACTCGTTTTACGCAGAAAACGCAGTTTTATATGAATTCTTGGATCATTACTACCAGCTTGTAATTTACAAGCCTATTTCGGAGAATGAGGATTTCTATGATGACGGCAGCGATTACTCCGACGAATTATTGTTACCTCTCGCGGAACGGTCATACAACATACTGTCAAAGGTACAATGGTTGATGGATAATGGAGCGGATCCAAACGCAGGCGGCGATTGGTTGCCGCTGATGCCGCCCGTCGCATTCATCGACTACGCAATGACAGAATTCCTGTTAGAGCATGGCGCAAACGCACATTACAGCGGTGAGGAGGAAGGCGATATTCCGTATGGTTGCGGCAATTACTACATCGACGATTTGGATGTAACCGCGCTGGACTATAGCTTTGAGCCGAACGCAAAGAAGGTCATATTCGACCAGATATTAAAAATCGTAACGCTGTTCGCAAAGTGCGGCGTTACGGATGTACACACTCATTGCATCGACATTGACAGCGAAAAGCGCACCGTCAGCGTGACGCAGGCAAGAGTAAAATATTAAGAAGGAGGCAGTAACATGTTAAGCAAACCCGATGCCGGCTGGACAGACTTCACACTGAAAGACAAATCATACGCATTGAGCTATTTAACAGCGTTGCCGTTCGAATGGCTCGACCAAGCGATACACGGCTTGGAAACAATGCTACCGTTCACCGTTCACGGATTTAGCGAACCAGGGCGAATGTTGTGTACGGTCAGCTACTGGAACTGCTACATCGTATTTAGCGACGATGAGGCTTATGAGGTAGAGTCGGAGGATGTTCACACCGAATACATCAACAAAAACATGATGGAATTCTGCGAGGATTTGCACCGCGATATTTCGGAAAACATCGACGAATGGTGCAAGTGGTTTAACGACTACGAAGCAGAGACCGAGGAAGAAGAACAGGCATTTTACGCCGACATAAAATCGCAACTGGACGAATTGCTTGTAAAGCTGGCAGAACTCATCAGCGAAAAGAAGCACATGTTCGGCGGGGGATACGCGTTCTTCTAATGGTGTACTTTGGGTCGTTCTTACGTCACCCAAAAGCTACGGTTACTTTGCTATAATCGTAGCTTTTTGCTTAGTATTTTATCCGCAAGTGGTCAAACATGTGGTCAAGTGCGAAAAATGGGCTTGTTCAACCCTAAAAACAGGGAAGAACAAGCCCATTCTTTATATCGCGAAAACGCGAGATTTCAAGAGATTTAGCGAGAAAATAAAAGAAAATCGGACGGGATTGAGGAAATCAACACCACGTCCGATTTTGGTCTGAGTGTAAGGAGCGGAGCGACGGAATAGCGAGCTTGCGAGCGTCCAAGACTTCTCGCTCTGCAGAGCGAGGGCGCAGGCGACAGAACTTGCGTTGCCCTCCACCGTCGCATAGTCGTTGCGCGTCGGTCGACCGGCTCCCTCCTTCAACTCCTTGCTTTAGGCGGTTTCGCTGCGGTAAAAACAGTTATCAACTGTTTTTACCTTGCTACCCTACAACCCCAAGTATGCCGTCTATGACGGCACTTGGTTTGGCAGAATGACCGCAAGCTAAAACCTTGACTCAAAAAATAAAAGGCGCCCATAACTCAAATGCGTTATGAACACCTTTTATGGTCTGAGTGACAAGACTTGAACTTGCGGCCTCTACCACCCCAAGACTGATTTACGCTTTTAAGGCGGTTTTTAGCGTTTTGTTGTTGTCTGATGTATGCTGTTTCTCCTTGCGTTGCGTACAGGGCTAAAAAACGAGCGAGAGGCTTATCCGTGAGGCTTCGTCTATGGTAGATGTGGCAGGTTTGGCAGAATGGCTCATTCCTTTAATCATTTGGCTCCCCCTTAAAGGTTTAAGGGGGAGGCGCAATTTCTTGCGTTAAAGTTTTCCTTTGCGTCTTGCGAATTTTCGAGCTGAAGATCTGCGCGGGGGGATCCCGTCACTCTATAACGAATTTTTGAAAAGGTTTCCTTCGCCTGGGCGAGTACCTGCATAAAGCTCGCTTTGTGATATGTTTGGCTTGTGAAGTTTCTCTGTAGGTATCGGCTTCAGGTGACGAAAAGAGTGTTGACTGCGCTGCATCAGAGCTCAGAGGCACCGGGCGCGAAGCGCTGAAGGTAGACGTACCCCAGCGGCAATATGCCGCTGGGGGTTGTTTTCTTTTAAGTACCGTTATATAAACTACTAAAAATCGCAAGTATTAAAAATCCGGCTAGTATTGCTAAGGATTTACGTTTTGTAAAAATAGGCATTTTTTGAACCTCCTTTCTTTTTTTTGTTTAGGTTTATGCTTACTTTTTCTTCTGCTCGTTCATGTTTATGCTTCCGTTCCCAAAATTGTTTATTTGAAAGCCGTTGTTTCCGTTTTGAGATACATATGTATAAGGTTTCCCGTCAAGTGTTTTTGGCGTGCTTTCTATTCCTGCTATGTAGTCAATTGATACATTAAAAAAGTATGCTAATTGTTTTGCTACAGATAAGGGGATGTCTCTTTCTTCTGCTTCGTATCTCCTATATTGAGTTGTGTGCATATATAGTTTTTTTGCGAGTTCTGCTTGTGTTAGATCTGCGTCTTCTCTTAAGTCTCTAAGTCTGTATTTACTCATAAAAATCACCCCTTTTTGATTTATTTTACAAAAAAACACCGAAAAGTGTTGACAAAATCACCAAACAGTGTTATTATTTGTATGAATAGCACCGTGCGGTGTTATAAAATCAAAAAAACAAAGGAGAAAAAAACATGGATAACAAAAAGATACCCCACGGGATCGAAGCACTGCGCGAGCTGCTTATACAGTTTGATGAGCTCGGATATCAGCCGACGGTCCCGGTCGCAATTGGCGCAGAGGAGCACGCGGAGGAATTTAAGAGAAGGCTTGTAGGAGCTTTTGGTGAGTGTATCGTTGAGGAGTTTACACATTTACTAAAAGTTTTGTATGAGATCACGGAAGGAAAAGAGTCTTTCTGGCACTTATTGTCTGAAGCGTTGTATGACATGAGCTTGTGCGAGCAGGAGGTAAACCATGAGCAAGAGAAATAAAACAAACGACGTCGGGAATGGAAATAACTTCCAAGAAAATCCGCCGGCGGGACGAATAACAAAACAATCTGATAAACACGTTAAAATGCACGAACAAAAGAAAGCCGAGACTGAAAAAGCTTTGTTTTTTGATCTTTCAGATCTGGACGGTTTGATGTACGATGATATGGCTGAGAAGCTTTATAAGCTTGGCTGGAGAAATAAGGATATAGATGAAAAATATAATTTCCTGGATATTATTGTACTTAATGTTTTTGCATTGTTGGCTTGTTTCGCAGTATTGGCTATGTTTGTCAGGGAAATATTACCTTTCTTCGGTATTGTGATATGAAATTAAAAGAACGTTATCAAGCTCTACCTGAAAAGAGAAAAAAAAGGTTTGAGGCGGTTCGGTGGATCTGTTTTAGATCTTCTGGTAGTCATGGCTTATTCCTGGTGTGTCGGAGTTGTTGCTGCAGCTCTCTTTGATGTGGATAGCGTTGATGTAGCTATACTTTCTATTGTTTCGTTTTACATATTCCCAGGACATATTCATTATGACGTGTGTAAACGTTTGGAAGAAAAAGAAAAAAATAAAGATAATACAAAATAATTAAATACAGGAGGACAAAAAAATGAACAGAGTAATCGGTTCAGAGCGTTGTACAAAAGGTTTGATAAACAGGAAAATAATACCAAAGAAATCCGCCGGCGGATTTTGCGGAGCAAATTCTGTTAAAAGAATCCTTTCAGTAGGTGATGTTGTATATTCTGCGACGGGAAAAGAAATGAAAGTGATTTCTATGAATGACGAAGGCTTTGAAACGGAAGAGGATTTTTTCTTCTATACAGAAGTTAGAAAACTGTTTTTTTTGACTTCTTATGGATATTATCATAGTAGAGGTACGGTCAAATGATAG
Source organism: Eubacteriales bacterium (assembly GCA_045539995.1). Classification (GTDB taxonomy): domain Bacteria; phylum Bacillota; class Clostridia; order Oscillospirales; family CAG-272; genus UBA1740. The sequence continues at coordinate 2,037 of JAZQGJ010000098.1, read as the reverse complement.
ACTTTAGCTTACATAACGGACGGTTCGTACCTATTAAAAGAGCACAAGGTGGAGATTTATCTGCAAAATTTAATGATTTAGCAGATAATATCAAGAAGTGTACCGGTGTTATTGTCAAGAATAAGATAAGCGTCGGCTGCTCGCTCTATCAGATGTGGGACTCATGCTGCTACGTTGCTGAGTATATGACTGTCCGCGATGAATATCACTTGTCCGGCTATGTTTACAGTAACTGTCATCAGGACGTCTTTTACGCCGTCTGCGATAAGTTCTTCGGCCTGGATAAGAAAGAGGTTCAGACTTATATGAATGTCTCATCGTGCTTCGTAGATCCCGAAACATTCAAGCTTTATCCAAAGTATAAAGATTTCAAGTGGTATCAGCTCGTTGAGATGATTCCCCTGTCTGAAGAGCAGCGGGAAATGATAGAACCGTCCTGGAGCCGACAAAGGATCCGAGATTATAAGAAGAGTCTCAAGCCTGCAAAAGAGAAGGTTATGCCTGAAGGTGTTTTTGAAAGTGAACCGACGGATCTGCAGATAGCGGAACCTGAAGAGTCTGAAGCAGAACCTGAAGACGTGTATGATGAGCAGATGTACGTAGCCGAGCTGCGGAATCGGTCCTTTGATGACGCGATATCTGAAGCGGTAAAATACAGGCGTCAGACGTTTGAGCTGCGGGAAGAGATAATCAAGCTTCGAGAAAACTTAAAATTTTTCCAAGAAGCGGCAATATCTAAAATAAGTTAAGCGGAGAGAAAAAAATGATAGCATTACAGATACTTTTATATATCGTTGCGGCGTTTATGCTTGTTGTAGTTGTGAACGTTGCTTTTGACTTAAGGCTGTTCCGCAAAGTATTTGCAAAAATAGCGCTACGTCGAATAAAGAAAAAGGCGCAAAAGCTCGCAAAAGAAAACGGCGAAACGATATACGTAGATTAAAATAATATAATAAATAAAAAGCTTTTTATAATAAAAAAAACAAACAAAAATTTAAAAGAAAATGAGGTTTTAAAAAATGGCAAAAATAGTAGGATATCAGATAAGAGATAATTACAGTTTTCCGGGTCAAGACGGTAAAATAACAACGCTCGACGACGTGACGATTCACGTAGAGCAGAGAGCAGTCAACACTCCTGGCGCGGTTAGTGCAGGTATGTTTGTAGCTACTTATAAGGTAGAGATAAAAGATTTCCCGCACATCGTTAATGAGGATCTTAAACGATCTGAGATCAGAGGCTTCCTTGAGGCTTGTCTCGGTAAAGACTGCTTTCTTGAAAAAACACTTGTCGGTAAGTCCGAGCGTCTCGCAAGTATTACATTTTTAGACGAAAAATAATAGGCTTATTCTTCTGCAGAGATAAGGATAAATAAAAAAACAAAAAAATAGGAGGTTTCTTATGGCATTTACTTCACTTTTAACAGATCTTGCTACAGCTATTGTATCTCTTCTTGAGATTCTTCTGCCCGGCGCGGTTGGTGCTGTCGTTCAGACGTTCGACGCGTTTGCGTTTACCACTTCGGGAGACAGTACAACGATGACGGCTGCTTTCGGTTGGATAGTGCTCGCCAGCGTTCTTTCCCTTGGTATCTGGGGCGTTCGCCTTCTTATAGGCAAGCTCTTCGGCGGCTCTAAGACAAGAGTATAAGAGAGGTTCTTTTCCGTGAAAAATAATAAGTTTTTCAGGGCGGTAACGGTTAGTACCGTTATCGCCCTGTTTGTAATGATGTACTTGCCATTGTTTGGCATTGTGAGTTCGGCTGGTTCTGGCTGTAGTCATGATTCTTATTCTGTTGAGATTGAACCTAATGACGAGTATCATACTTACATCGCTCGGTGTGATTTTTGTTCTTATATTATCAATACATATACTGCAGATTGTACTAATACTAACGGTGATAATATCTGTGATGTTTGCGGTGGTTCTGTTCCTTGTGGCCATGGTGAAATTTCAATTATGAAAGATTATAACAATGACGGGACTCATATGAATTGGCAAACTTGTGATTATTGTGGCGACAATTTAAAAATGACA
>JAZQGJ010000097.1:0-2711 GCA_045539995.1 Eubacteriales bacterium | reverse complement strand
AATTTTCCACATTTCAAGGATAGCATTTTTGCTAATTTTTTGAGATTTAGGCATGCGTAAGTAAGCCCGACCTTCATATCCATCCGGGCTTTGCCTTTTAACTGCGTATATCTAAAACCATGGTGCTCTTTTGCTGTTCCGAAAAGACGCTCAATGGTTTCTTTTCTCTTGTCATAGAGTTCTTTGTTTCCCTCTGTATGACGAAGATCTTCGCATATCTCTATGTAATTCTCCCATATGTGCCGAGTAACTACCTTGATGTGGTTTGCACTTTCCGTACACTGATGCAAGTATGGGCAGTTAGCACAATCGGACGAGCAACTCTTGTACTCTCGGTAACCTTCTCTGTTTGTGGTAGAATACTTTAATATCTTGTTGTTGGGGCATATATAGCAGTCAAAATTCTCGTCATATACATATTCGTGCTTTCTGAAAAATCCGCTTTTAGTCTGTGGGCGTTTGTAGGGAAATATGGGAGATATATTATCATCTATCAAAAGTTTTGCAATAGCAGGGGTCTTGTATGCTGCGTCGGCTATCAGCTTCTCTATTCCAAATGGTTTGAGCTTGTCATATATGCCTTTGAAGGTTCTGCTGTCGTGAAGATTTCCTTTGTTTACCGTATATCCTAATATCCAACCATTCTTGTCACATGCCGTTTCTATCGAATACGCAAATACTTGCTTATGTTCTCCTTTGTGGAACCATCCGCTGTCGGGATCGGTGGTGCTTTGCTTTTCCTCCTTTGCCGTGCCTGAGCTCCCGCCGTTTTCACCGTCATTACCGTCATCACCGTCATTACCATCGTCCTTGTCTTTCAACGGTTTCTTTCCGTGCTCGGCTCTGTCTTCACCAATTTCTTCTTTCAACAGCTTTTCATAAAATAATGCTTCTTCATGTACAAATTGTGTTGTATATTTTTTTCCGTTTGCACACGCTTTTACGTGCGTAGCATCCACAAATACCTCTGTTGGATTTACAAACTTATGCTTGAAGCATTCGTCGAGTATTTTTGAAAATATCTTCTCAAACAGATCCGTGTCTTTGAATCTTCTTGTGTAATTCTTTCCGAACGTTGTGAAATGAGGCACTTTATCTGTTACGTCTAATCCCAAAAACCATCTGTACGCCAAATTCACTTCTATCTCCTTTATGGTCTGACGCATACTGCGGATGCCATAAAGGTACTGTATCATCGGTATTTTGATCAAAGTTACGGGGTCTATGCTTGGTCTTCCCTTATCTTCGCTGTATCTGTCTTTCACAAGGTCATAGATAAAGCTCCAATCTATTGCGTTCTCTATCTTTCTCAGCATATGGTCTTGCGGTACAAGATCGTCTATACAGAACATCTGTATTTGATTGCGTTTTTTGCTTTCACTCGTTAACATTTTATCCCCTCGCTTCCTTGCTTCTATTATACCATACTTTTCTCATTTTTGCAAAAAAACAAAGCCACTTTTTCAGTGACTTTGTCTTCAGTCTGAGCAACCCGATCGGGTTGCTTTTTTTCTGGAGCTTCTGACCGGAATCGAACCGGTGACCTCATCCTTACCAAGGATGCGCTCTACCAACTGAGCCACAGAAGCATCACAGCTTTATTATTCTACCAAACGAAACGCAATTTGTCAAGGGGATTTTTTTATTTTTGACGTATACGAAAGAATTTTTCTTCATTTTTTTGCCCGAAGCTGACTTTTACACCGAAAAAACACACCGTTTTTCTGCTGACGGTGTGCTTTTTTTATACCGCGCGACATCCCGTATCAAAAAGCGGGGCATATCCCGATGCTTTTCTCCTTTATGCATCGACTCTTTTTTTCGTATCCGCTGTGCGATATTAGTTATGAAAATAAAACCGTGGGGGACAGAAAAAATGACAACAGATGTAAAAAAGCAGGGAGAGCGCGAAAGCAAAAAGAAACGCGCGAAAAAAACCTTTTTTCAAAAAGCAGTAAGCTTTGTAAGACTCGGCATGAAAGCCGACAGCATAGAAACAGACGAGGGCTGCGGACTTTGGCGGCGGTACTCCGTATGTGTCATACGGATACTTTGCGGCTGCGTGTATACATTTCTTTTGGCGCGCACACAGCTTGCCTTCAGCGTCTACCCTTTTGCGCTCGCCTTTCTATCGTCTGCGGGAAGGTATCTGCCGTTCTACTGCGCTTCGGCTGTTTTGTGCGCGCTTTTCACGGGCAGAGAGATGGCTGTTTATGCGGCGCTTTATGCCATGATACTGCTTGTGCGCTCGGTCGTTTGCATTTACTCCTCGCTTTGCTCGGACGGAGAGCTTCGCATGCCCGATTACAGCGAGCCCGCTCATGTCAAGCTTATCCTTGGCTGTACTGTCGGAATGATAGCGGGCGCATACAACCTCTTTTTGCTGCCATTGACGCAGTATTCTCTTTTTGGCTCTCTTCTGGTAATGGCAGTATGTCCTATCGGAACATATATATTCACGGAAGCGGACAAGGATGAGCGGAAAATGGAAATGCACGGAGCGGCACGGATTTTTTCATGCGCGCTTCTGGTGCTGTCACTCTCAAAGATCTCTTTTTTGCTTTTCAATTCGGGGGCGGTTGCCGCACTTTTTCTGACAATGACCGAAGCTCCGAAAAAATCAAGGTCGTCAGCGCTTATGGGAATTGCCGCGGGAGTTTCTTTCGGTCTTTCATCATGCGCCGTATATGCGCTGGGCGGGGCGCTCGGGG
>JAZQGJ010000096.1:0-9010 GCA_045539995.1 Eubacteriales bacterium | reverse complement strand
TTACTTTGCTCTCGCCGTACACATGAAGGAAGAGGCAGGCAACGAGTATAAAGAGAAGAACGTAGTAATTGATATTAACATTGTGGCTACCCAGCTTTCCAGCGAGGAGGATAGCTTCGATAATCAATATGATGCTGATGCAAATTTTATCACTCCTGTAGCAACTCTTGAAGCTTTCTTTACCGCGATTGAAAATGGTGATGATGTTCTTCTCACGGAACAAATTTCTATAAACGAGAGCTTTATCAATTATATGAACGAGCGTTATCCCGCAGCAACATTCGCCCTTGGTGATGAAACCGAGGTTATCGATAAGGATGCTGTAATCGACGGTGGCGGTATCACCGTTTACAGAACCGAAGAAATGGCGGATAAGCCGCTTATTGCCATAGATTCCGGTTATACTCTTGTTCTTTCAAATATCACCCTTGACGGCGGCGCTGTCTGGACAGGTGAAGCAGATCCCGTGCTTCTTCGTGGAACCGTCAACAGCGGTATGAAGACTTCTGCCGCAATTATCAGCACGACTGAAGGGCACATAGTACTTAACGAGGGCGCAATTCTCCAGAATAACGACGGAGCAGTTGCAGTTAATCACGGCACCCGTAGCGGTGGAACTCTTACTATTAACGGTGGTGAGATAATCAATAACCATTCCGCAGCAGGCGCGATTTGGGGCGGCGGTGCAATCACCCTTAATTCAGGTAAGGTTAATGGAAACCACGGTGGTATCGGCGGTGCGATTCGTGTGGTTACTAACGTTGGTACCGTTCTTACCATGAACGGTGGTGAAATGAACCACAATTACTCTGATGGTAACGGCGGTGCAATTTGGGCTGGTTCAAGCCGCAGCAATAACGTGTACGTTCTTAACGGTGGCGAAATGGCGTATAACTATTCGGCAACCACAGGTGGTGCTATCTATGCAGGTTACTATGAAACCGTTAAGATTGGTGGCACCTTCAAAATGCATGACAATGATTGCGCGGAAGAAATTGGCTCCGCTATTCGTTTCCACGACCACGCAAGTCTTAGTATGACGGGCGGTGAGATCTACAACCACGATGATAATGCCTTCTTCCTCTACAACAACTCTACTTCTATAACAGGCGGTAAGATTGTTGGCAACTTCGGTTACAGCGGCGGTCTCGGTCTTGTTGTGGGTGAGGCTGAAATTGATGGTGTTATCAACTACAATCTTTCCACCAACCATAACACTGCATATCTCGCGCTTGAGTTTAGTGAGTTTAAATTCACCGCAAACGAAGCTGACGAGCACTTTGCTAACTTTAACTTTAAGCCCGCTGAAGGCTACACCTATACTGAAGGTGACGAGGCGAAACTCATATGCTTGAACGAGGGCTACGAAACATATTGGGATGTAACCACGAACACTTTCCGTTTGCAAGCAACTAACTAATTAATTCAAATCCACCTAACTCTCTTCGGGGAGTTAGGCGGCAATTAAAGGGCACAGCTTTCATCTTCTTCGTTATGGCTTATTCTTTTAAGCTGTGCCTTTTGATTGCCGTGTGTACGGCAGTTAGTCTGACAAAAAAACAATGACAGTAAGGAGGAAATAAAATGACTAACAAAACTACAAAACGCGCGTTGCTTACAAGCGTCATGGCATTGTTCCTTTGCTTTACCATGCTGCTCGGAACAACCTTCGCGTGGTTTACAGATTCCGTTACCAGTGCAGGTAACAAAATTATAGCAGGTACTCTCGACGTACAGCTTCATATGTATAACGGAACTGAGTACGTTGACATCAGCGATAGCGAGAAGCCCATCTTCGGTGAGGGCGGCTTGATTGATGAACAGGAAGATGTGGGCATTCTTTGGGAGCCCGGTAAAACCCAGATCGTTTATCTTGCCGTGAAGAATGCGGGTAACCTCGCCCTTAAATACAACATACTCGTTGACGTTGAGGACAACGGGCTTGTAGGCGCGCTTGATTACGCCATTATCGACGGCGCAACCAAAGCTGATGCCGATGCCCTCGGTATTGCAAGCTGGAATGACATTCTCGCAGTAGAGGATGCTCAGACAGGTCTTGTCCAAGCAGGACGTACCGTAGCTGCTGAGAAGGGCGCTCTTGAGTCCAACAGCTACGATTACTTTGCTCTCGCCGTACACATGAAGGAAGAGGCAGGCAACGAGTATAAAGAGAAGAACGTAGTAATTGATATTAACATTGTGGCTACCCAGCTTTCCAGCGAGGAGGATAGCTTCGGCAATCAGTATGATAAGGATGCTACTTACCCTGAAATCAATACGGTAGATACTTGGGATGGAACTGCTGATATTTCTTGGTATTTAGAGAATCCCGATGCTACCGAATATACGCTTTCTACGGCAGAAGCACTTGCGGGGCTTGCCACTCTTGTAGATGGTACAGCCACTATTCCTGCTGACGCGACGTCGGAAATCACTCTGCCCGTAACGTTTGATGGGAAGATCGTAAAGCTTGAAAAAGATGTGGATCTCTATTGCGAGGGTGAAAATGGGGAACCGATTAGCTTTGACCCAATCGGTTATGGCTACGATGTCGTATTTAAGGGAACCTTTGATGGTCAGGGGCACACCATTTTCAATCTTTATCAGAACGGTTGGGCTCTTGGATTAGACTATAGCACCGAAGGTGGTGGATTATTCGCTTCTGTTGTGGATGCTACGATTAAAAACGTAGCGATTGACGGTGCTGAAATCGTTATGGAGTGCATAGATATGGGTGTTCTCGTTGGCTATTCCTACGGCAACTGCACATATGAAAACATTTCCGTTTCCAATAGCACCATTGCCAACTATCAGCGTTATACCGGCGGTGTAGTCGGTGAAGTAAACGGCACACAGACCTTTAAGAATGTTGACGTAGCTTCTGACGTCGTAGTTTCCAGTTTGTGGGGCGATTTCGACTGCTCCCTCGGCGGTATAGTAGGCGGTAAATATGGCGAAGCGACCCTTACATTTGAGGATTGCGACGTTGCTTGCGAGCTCAATACATACAACGATGTTACATCCTCTTATCAGTGGTATGCATACCGCAGAGCAGGTATGTTGATCGGTAATTCCGAGGAAACAGTGACGGCAGAGGGCAGAACCAGTGCAACAGCATCCTATTTGACGGCAACGAATTGTACCGTCACCTACGGGGATTGGGCAAATTACACTTACTGTGAATTTGCAGGCACGAGCTGGCCTTACGTAAGAGTACAAGGCGGTTACAGCTGCGATCCTTATTCCAACCCCAGATATGGCGTAGCCACGGATGCGAATGGCAACAAAGCAGTAGACGACAACCACGTTCATAACGATGGTGAAGACCATAACACTCTGCTTGTATTCGATCAGCTCTTTGGCGGCGGTCAGGGTGTTTACGGTACGGCAACACACGAGGGCGTAACCGTTACATATCCTAATAACTAAATACCAACTTAAGTCCGACCTAACTCCCTTCGGGGAGTTAGGCGGCAATTAAAGGGCACAGCTTTCATCTTCTTCGTTATGGCTTATTCTTTTAAGCTGTGCCTTTTGATTGCCGTTAGTTTAGTTTTTAATTTTGCGAAGGGAGGTCGCAATCATATGAAAGAAGTAAATAAAATCATTTATAGTATCGACAAAGAAAAAACGACAGAAAAAGCGTTTTTACGAAGCATCACTGTTTCTGTTTTGGGAATCCTTCTTTGTATGATAGCCCTTTGTTCGACAACTTGGGCGTGGTACAGTAAGAACATATATTCATCCTCAAATACGGTATACGCCGCAAATTGCTATATGTTGATTTCCGTTCAAAGGATAGACGGCGAAAATCTTTCCAATGTGGAAATGCTTGACGGTAAATATCAATTAGAGAAAGACGTTTCATATAAAGTCACCTTGAATGCTATAGGAAGCGCAAACTCTGCTTATGCAATTATAAATTATAACGGCGCATTATATTATACAGAGCAATTCGAAGTATATCCCGAATACTCTATGGCAGAAGCCTTTACTTTTACTTTGACCTTCAGCGAAAATACTCATATCGAAATATATTCCCGATGGGGAACGGCTTCGTACAGTAAGAGAGATATTTATAACGGCGAGACGTATTTGGATTTACAGAAGGTGACGAAGGCGGCGCAAACGACGAAGCAATCTCAGATAACAGAGACGCCCGAAGTAACTCAAGCGCCAGTCACGACAGAGATGCCCGAAGCAACGCAAGCACCTGTGACTACAGAGATGCTCGAAGTAACGCAAGCACCTGTGACTACAGAGATGCCCGAAGTAACGCAAGCGCCTGTGACTACAGAGATGCCCGAAGTAACGCAAGCACCTGTCACGACAGAGGCGCCCGAAGCAACGCAAGCGCCTGTGACAACAGAGACGCCCGAAGTAACGCAAGCACCTGTGACAACAGAGACACCAGAAGCAACGCAAGCGCCCGTGACAACAGAGACGCCGATTACTGATTGAATTTGTATTTTAATTTCTGTTTAGCTAAAGAAAGGGAAGAGAAAATGTACGAACACGATGCAACCGAGATAGCATTTAAGAACGGCTATAAGAAATGCGCGAAGGATATTATAGAATTTCTTAAGAATTTTGAAGGGAATACCCAAGCTGCCGCAGAAGAGCTTGAAAGAAAATACGAGGAGAATAATGATTTATACCTCTTTTAAAAAATCAGTTGTTGAATCTGGCTTTGAAATGATTTCTGCCTGATCTGCTGCTTATAAAAAATCACCCACTATTTTGGATAGTGAGTGATTTTTTGTATTTAAAATATGCAAATGAAGATTAAAGCGTTACGCCGTCCTTGAATATAGAAATTTCGGAGTAGCCGTTTTCTTCATTTCGCGTCTGTTTTCCGCTTGCGACCTCGATGATATACTGAAGAAGCTCGCCTGTCGGATCCTTGTCCTCAAGCATAGGAGACGCGTCAAAGTCGATCCACGCTTTCTTTCTTTCAGCGAGGGAGTGATTTGTTGCTATCTTCACTGTGGGAACAGCGCCGCCAACGGGAGTTCCTCTGCCTGTTGTAAAGAGGATCATATGTACGCCTGCCGCCATAAGATTCGTGATTGCTACAATATCATTTCCGGGCCCATTAAGCAAGGACAAGCCGTTTTTGGAAAGGATATCACCGTAATCAAGCACGTCAACGACAGGGGAAAGTCCGCCCTTTTGTACGCAGCCGAGAGACTTTTCCTCCAAGGTTGTGATACCGCCTGCCTTGTTTCCGGGTGAGGGGTTTTCATATATTACCTGATTGTGTCTTGTGTAATAATCCTTGAAGTTATTGATGAGCTTTACGGTTTTGTCAAAGACGTCGCGGCTTATACATCTCTGCATAAGAAGATGCTCCGCACCGAACATTTCGGGAACCTCAGTAAGCACACAGCTTCCGCCGTAGGAAATTAAAAGGTCGGAGAGCCTGCCAACGAGGGGGTTGGCGGTTATTCCGCTATATCCGTCGCTTCCTCCGCACTTAAGTCCGAGCTTTAGCTTGGATATGGGGAGGGGAACACGCTTGAAGCTGTCGGCATATTCCTTAAGCTCGTTTATTAAGCGAACGCCCTCGGCAATATCATCGTCGAAGTCCTGAGTGTTCAAAAATTTAACACGCTTCTCGTTATATTCGCCCAAAATCGTTTTGAAAAGAGGAATATTGTTGTTTTCGCAGCCAAGACCGAGAACGAGAACGCCTGCGGCGTTAGGATGATTGACCATCCCCTTGAGAATTTTTTGAGTCAAGAGCTGATCGTCTCCAAGCTGAGAGCAGCCGAAGGGATGAGGGAAGTGCTTCGCCCCAGTCAATGTGGCTAATTTTTCAGCAACCTTGTTTACGCAGCCGACGGTATTAACTATCCAGATCTCGTTTCTTATTCCTACGTCACCGTTTTCTCTTACGTATCCCATAAATGTTTTGCCACATTCAAGGGAAGCCACGTCTTTGAAATCGGGGTTGTATTCATAAGTGAGATTTCCGCTTAAGTTCGTTTTTACGTTATGAGTATGAACGTGCTCGCCCGCCTTTATATCGCAGGTAGCGTGACCTATGGGGCAGCCGTATTTTATAATATTTTCGCCTGCCTTTATATCACTTATAGCATACTTATGGCCGTCTTTCAAATTTATATCGACGTTATCTGACTTATTTATTTTCATATTTTACTATCTCACTGTACAAGAATGAAAGGTCTTGACCCCAAAGCGCTGTGTTAGAAAGAATTTCCTTTGTTGTGGATTTTTTCATAAATTCAGCAACGTCGGGAGCGTCGTTGACCATATCTGTTTTATAGAACTCTATAAGCTTAGCAAAAGAGAACAAGAGTGTTTCGGGCATCTTTTCATATCTCTTTATATATTCAAGAATAGAGGGAAGAACTCTTACCTTGAATTTGCTGACAGAGTTAAGCGCGATAGAGGAAAGGTAGTGCTTTATGTAAGGATTAGCAAAGCGCTCGATTACGTTGTCAGCATATGCTATCAGCTCTTCCTTGGGCAGATCCAAGGTAGGAATAATTTCGTCATAAACGCATTTTTTGATATGCGTAAGGGTAAGCTCGCTGTCAATGCAGCTCTTAACCGTGTCAAAGCCCTCAAGCAAAGCGTAGGGAACAAGAGAGGTATGAGCGCCGTTCAATATGCGAACCTTTCTTGTACGGTACATATCCAAGCAGTCGGTAACGATGATATTAAGGTTTGCCTTGTCGAAGGGAATTTCCTTGAGAATTTCCTTAGGACCTTCAATTACCCACAGGTGGAAATACTCGGACGTATTCACCATATTGTCCTCATATCCAAGTCCCAAGTCCTCGTCCTTCGGATAGCCTGTATTGATTCTGTCAACCAACGTGTTGCAGAAAACGTTTTCTTTTTCTACCCAATTTTTAAACGCATCATCGTATCCCCAAAGGTCAGCGTACTGCAAAATGATGCTCTTGAGTGTCGCGCCGTTCTTTTCAATAAGCTCGCAGGGGAGGAAGATGAAGCCCTTAAGACCAAGGTCAAAGCGACGCTTCATAAGAAGCGTTACCTTTGCGGGGAAGGATGAAGGGGGCGTATCTGTCGCAAGGTCCGACGCATTGAAGGCAATTCCTGACTCAGTTGTGTTAGAAACGATAAATCTGAAATCGGGGTTTTCTGCCAGCTTCATATATGAATCGAAATCCTCGTAGGGCTTAACGCAACGTGAAATGACGTCAACAATCTGTTTTTCAACGCCCTCAACGCCTCTGATTACGTGAGTATAAAGGCAATCCTGAGCGGAAAGCATATCGCACATGCCCTTTTCGATAGGCTGAACAACAACAACGTTTCCGTCGAAATCGCTCTTTTCATTTACTGCCTGTAAAATCCAGTCAACAAAACCGCGAAGAAATCCGCCTTCTCCAAACTGGATCACGCGCTCGGGTCTTTTAACAGGACTCTTTACTTCATTAATTTTCATGTCTGAAATCTCCCAAAAAATTTTAATTTTAATATACAATATTATTATAATTTCTTTTATAGCTAAATTCCTTTAAAAAATTGCATTTTCCTAAAAAAATCTTGACTTTTTTGCAAAATATTGTATAATTATATAAATAAATATTGTAAAAGGGAAAAAGCAAAAAATGAGCAAGGAAGTCAGCACCTTTAAGCTTGAAAAAAAGGAATATAAAAACGAAAAGGGACAGATAAAAAGCCATTTTCACAATTTCTTTGAGCTGTATTATATGATAGACGGCGAGTGCCGTTATTTTGTCGGGGATAAAGTACTAAACGTAAAGCAGAACACTATGGTTTTAATTCCGAGGGGGATCCCTCATAAAACCGACTATGACTGCAAATCGGGCTACAGAATGCTCTTGTATTTTTCGAGCGATTATGTAAATGCGTCGCTTCTGCCAGAGCTTTACCGCGTGTTTCCCCATAACGTATTTGAAGGGAATGAAGAGCAAGTCGAGAAAATAAACGCAATATTTGAAAAAATAGAAGAGGAGAATAAGACTAAGGACGGTTATTCCCTTGAACTGATAAAGGGGTATCTTACAGAATTGTTCGCAGTTATACTGCGCGCACAATCAAACGCAGAATTGGATATACATAAAGCGAACAACGTAATCATAGAAGACGCTATGAAATATATTGCCGAAAACTATTCTGAGGAAATAACGCTTGCCGAAATTTCAAAGCGATGCGCTATGAGCAGGAGCCGTTTTTCGCGCCTCTTTAAAAACGTGACAGGCTTCGGCTTCAAGGAATATCTTAATTCGGTAAGAATTAAGCATGCAAATCAATACTTGCTCGATACCGATATGTCGGTATGTGAGATAGCGTATGCCTGCGGCTTCAACGACAGTAATTATTTTTCAACCTCTTTCAGAAGAGCGAACGGTATGCCCCCGCTCAAATTCAGAAAAGAGAATAAGGAAGGGCTTTTAAGCGAGGAGATTTAATCAAAATTCAGCTTTGTCTTATAAGAATTCTTGGTAATCAGCTTTATATCTACGAAAGGCTCTTGCTCGTCTTTAAGGCTGAGTACGTCCATTATATCGCTGATATCGCAGTTTAAATGTTGGCAGATAAGGATATATGTATCAGAGAGGAGAAGCCTGTTGGTTGTGATTTTCTCTATCTCGCTTGGTAAAAGATTGAGAGTCTTTTGCAATTTGTTCAGACTTATATTTTTCTCTTTCAATAATTTATGCAGCTTGTAATATCTGATTTCCATTATAAAACCTCGCTTCATATTGGCAGTCTTTTTACTTTTCGTGAAAAGACCGCCTTTTTTCATAATCATGCCTTTTTTACTATTGTACCATAAAACCGTCAGTATGTCAAAAGATATATGATACCACCTGTTTAGCGTATTATATCACAAAAGTTAACTAAATTCAATAGTGAAGTTGCGGCAAGCCGCAGTGAAGTTATGCTCTGCGGCATAGTGAAGTTGCTCCTTCGGAGCAGTGAAGTTAAGTGTTCCGCATATCGTGCCGAAGGCACACTTCACGCACGAAGTGCGCTTCACTTGCGA
>JAZQGJ010000095.1:0-9630 GCA_045539995.1 Eubacteriales bacterium | reverse complement strand
ACGATCCGACTTGCCCCTCTCCGTATAGGGTTATATACTCGTCGCCGCATACAACGTTTGTATTATCCGTGTTGACGTTCAGCATAACAGATGTAACAGATGGGAATCTTTTTATTATTTCGCTGACTAACTGCTCTGATTTCGGAAAAGACCTGCCGTTTATTACTAAAACGAGTGTACATTCCTTTTCGTCTTCAGAGCTTCTCAAATATATGTGTCTTACAAGCCCTTTTCCCGTCTGCTCGTCATAAGCCGATATTTTATGCTCACTAAAAAATTCGAGCAGCGCTTTTAATATATCGGCAAAAAGCACGGGCTGTAACGGACATTCGACGGCAGAGACGACTCTATGGCTCTTCGGTGCAAAAAAACCCACTCTGTATTCTCCGTTTTTATCCTGCGTTACAGGATACTGCGCCTTGTTTCTGTAATGCTTTGTCTTATAGGTCGAAAAAACAGGCATTACGCGCGCGTCTTTAATTCCGTGCTTGTAAAAGGCGCTTTCAACTCTCGCTCTCTTTAAGTCAAGCTCGTGTGAATAGTCTATTTCGGCATAGGCGCAGCCGCCACAGCCCTTATAGGGGCAAAACGACTCCTTTTGGCGATGTACGGACGGTCTTATAATTTTCTCTGCGCGCGCAACAGCATAATTCTTTTTCACTAAAATTATACGGGCGAGGACCCTGTCGCCGTCAACAGCGCCGCCGACAAAAACAGCAACGTTTTCAACTCTTCCGACTCCGTAGCCCAAATTATTCAGGTCTTCTATTTCTATCTCATATTCCTTGTTTTTTAAAATCATAACCGTCCCTCTTTGTGCAGTGTTCTGCATCCTCTAATATTTTATCATTTTATCCTCTCTGTGTCAAGCGGACAGCGAAAATATGCGTTTCCCACCTGAAAAGAATTTCCCCGACAAAAAAGCTGCTTCGGGAGACAAAGCCCCCAAAGCAGCCATTTATTCTAACTAATAAGAGAGGAAATTATACCACGCCCTGAGCCATCATAGACTTAGCTACCTTAAGGAAGCCTGCTATGTTAGCGCCTGCAACGAGGTTGCCCTCCATTCCGTACTCCTTAGCGGCAGAAACCGAGCTGTCGTAAATGTTCTTCATAATCTGACGAAGCTTTGCGTCAACCTCTTCGGCTGTCCAAGCGTATCTCATAGAGTTCTGAGACATTTCAAGTCCGGAAACTGCAACGCCACCTGCGTTAACTGCCTTAGAGGGCGCTACTACTACGCCGTTCGCCTGAAGATATGCGACTGCCTCGTTTGTTGTAGGCATATTGGAAACCTCAACGTAATACTTGAGACCGTTAGCGACCATTTTCTTAGCGTCGTCAAGATTAACCTCGTTCTGAGTAGCGCAAGGCATGATAACGTCAACCTTTTCGCCCCAGGGCTTCTGACCTGCGAAGAAAGGAACGCCGAACTTGTCAGCATAATCCTGTACCTTATTACGGCAGGAAGCGCGCATTTCTACCATGAAGTCGATCTTCTCCTTGGTGCATACGCCGTCCTTGTCGTAGATATAGCCGTCAGGGCCTGAAATGGTAACTACCTTACCGCCAAGCTCTGTAATCTTCTGTACCGTACCCCAAGCAACGTTTCCGAAGCCGGAAACCGCAAAGGTCTTGCCCTTAACGTCCTCGCCATATGTCTTAAGCATTTCAGCGGTGTAATAAACTGCGCCGAAGCCTGTAGCCTCAGGACGGATAAGAGAACCGCCGTACGTAATGCCCTTTCCTGTAAGAACTCCGGTAAACTCGTCGCGAAGTCTCTTATACTGACCGAAGAGATAGCCTATCTCTCTGGGGCCTACACCGATGTCGCCTGCGGGAACGTCTGTGTCTGCGCCTATGTACTTGGAAAGCTCTGTCATAAAGCTCTGGCAGAAGCGCATAACCTCCATATCGGACTTGCCTGTAGGATCAAAGTCTGCGCCGCCCTTACCGCCGCCCATAGGGAGACTTGTAAGAGAGTTCTTGAAGGTCTGCTCAAAGCCCAAGAATTTGATTATACTCTCGTTTACAGAGGGGTGGAAACGCAATCCGCCCTTGTAAGGACCTATCGCGCTGTTAAACTGAATACGGTAACCTCTGTTTACCTGCACCTTTCCGTTGTCATCTACCCACGGAACTCTGAACTTGATAATTCTTTCAGGCTCAACGATAGACTCGATAATACCCTTTTCAATATATTCAGGGTTCTTCTCAAGCACGGGCTCAATAGATTCAAGAACCTCACGTACTGCCTGATGAAATTCTGTCTCGCCGGGATTTCTCTTTTCAATTCTTGCCATAAGATCGGTAAGATACTGATTTTTAAATGCCATTACTTTCACCTCATTTTGTTATTTATAAAATAATACCCTATAATTCTACCACATTAATCTGCATTTTTCAATAGGTTATAAAAAATTTTATTGGGAAAATACAATTTTTTTACGCCTTTCTTGCATTTTTTTCGATTTTTTCTGTGTTTATGCGTTTTTTTCATCCTTTTTTACAACTTCAGCCCCGTTTTCTCCCAAAAACGCAGTTCCTTTTAAAAACAAATTTTGGGAGTATATATCATACCCCCAAGCTTTGTAAACTATTATTTACTTTTTAATGCCGAAAATTTTTCTCAAAAGCGGCGCGAAAAATTTCGGCGAATGTAGGACTACAATTCTCATAGTATCATCCTTATAGAATTATTTTTGAATAAAGTAAAGACTTCCCACGGCGATGATAACTATAGACTCCATAACCACCAAAACCGATTCGGGCAGAAAAAACGAGGCTAAAATACCCGCGCCAAAGGAAAGCAGCGATATACCAAGCACTTTGCAAAAAGTTTTTGTTTTCATCTCAAATACCTCCATGAAAGGCAATGCAAAGCGCCTCTCATTAACAGTATATTCAGATGCATCAATTTTTGCTAACGTTTTTTTTAATTATTTTTTCTGTCCGAGATAAATAATAAGTACGCTTATATCGGCGGGGTTTACTCCGCTTATACGCGACGCCTGTCCTATATTCAAGGGACGAATCTTCTGAAGCTTTTGCGCGGCTTCGATACGCAGACCCTTTAAATTTATATAGTCTATATCGGGGGGAAGAAGCTTGCTTTCCAGCTTTTCCTGCTTTTCCACCTCTGAAAGCTCTCGCCTTATATAACCGTCGTACTTTACGTTTATCTGCGCTGTAAGACAAACGCTTGCGGGAAGAGTGGGGCGCCCTTTATCCAAGGGTGACAAATTGTCATAATTAAGCTCGGGACGGCGCAAAAGCTCTGAGAGCCTCACTCCTGTCGAGATAGGCGACGAGCCAAGCGACGCGAGGTATTCGTTATTCTCCTTCGACGGATTGACTATAACCGATGAAAGCCTCTCGACCTCTTTTTCTATCGCTCTCTTTCTCTCGCAAAAGGCCCTGTATTTTCGTTCGCTCACAAGTCCTGCCTTATATCCTATCTCGGTGAGTCTCAAGTCGGCGTTATCCTGTCGAAGCAGAAGCCTGTACTCAGAACGCGAGGTCATAATTCTATAAGGCTCGTTCGTTCCCTTTGTAACCAGGTCGTCTATAAGAGTTCCTATATAAGACGAGCTTCTCGTAAGCACGACGCTCTCCTTGCCCTTTATAGCGAGAGAAGCGTTTATGCCCGCGACGAGTCCCTGCGCCGCCGCCTCCTCATAGCCCGACGTTCCGTTAAACTGTCCTGCGCCGTAAAGGCCCTCTATGTCCTTGAATTCAAGAGTGGGTAATAGCTGCGTAGGATCTATACAGTCATACTCGATAGCGTAGGCATAGCGTGTGATTTCGGCTTTTTCAAAGCCCTTCAAAGAATGTATAAGCTCATACTGCACGTCTGTCGGCATAGAGGTGCTGAAGCCCTGAATATACATTTCCTCAGTATCTGCGCCCGTCGGCTCTACAAAAAGCTGATGTCTTTCTTTATCGGAAAAGCGTACTATTTTATCCTCGATAGAGGGGCAGTAGCGCGGTCCTGTTCCGTGAATTTTGCCCGAATACATAGCGCTTCGGTGAAGATTGCTTTTAACTATGTCGTGTGTCCTTGAATTTGTATATACTATATGACAGGGGAGCTGCTCGGCTTCATTCATCGAGCTTTCATCGCTAAGCGAGGAAAACGGAATCATATGCTCTTCTCCGTCCTGACGCTCAAGCTGCGAAAAATCTATGCTCGTTCGCTTTACGCGCGCAGGCGTTCCCGTCTTGAAGCGCATAACCGTAATGTTCTCGCGTATCAAAGCATCTGTCAGGGTACTTGCGGGAAGCATTCCGTCGGGGCCGCTTTCATAGGAAACGTCGCCTACGAAAATTTTACCCTTCAGATAGGTTCCTGCCGCAATAATAACTCGCTCGCAGCTGAAGAAGTCCCCGTACCTTGTATAAACTCCGCATACTTTTTTGCGCCCGTTTACGATTTCGGTCTTGAAGTCGGTAATCTCCGCCTGTATTACGCGAAGATTTTCCTGAAGCTCAAGCGTGTGCTTCATTATAATTCTATAAGCGCTTCTGTCCACCTGAACTCGCTTCGAGTGTACCGCCGCGCCCTTGCCCAAATTCAAGGTACGCGACTGTAGGGTGACCTTGTCGGCAGCGAAGCCCATTTCTCCGCCGAGCGCTTCTATTTCATACACGAGGTGTCCTTTTCCGCTTCCTCCTATCGAGGGGTTACAGGGCATATTTCCTATAGCGTCAAGATTGATTGTAAAAATGACCGTATCAAGTCCAAGTCTTGCGCAGGCTAAAGCCGCCTCGATTCCCGCGTGCCCAGCGCCTATTATCGCAACGTCTGCTTTATATTCCATAATTGCTCCATTTTTTTACTGAATTATTCTTACACTGCTATTTTAGCACCTTTTTATAAATTTTACAACCTTTATTTTAAAACAGAATAAATTTATTTTCCTCGCAACCGTTATTTGCGAAGCTGAGCTAATGACATATACTTGTTTTTTTACGTATACTGTGATAAAATAGTAAAAAAGACACAAACTAAAAAAATGAAAATGAACAGGAGAACTTATGATACCGAAAACAAGCGAGCTTTTTGACCTCTCCCACTCTCTTGCCGCGCCTCTTCTTCTCGAATGCGAATATCCCTGGCAGGCGCTTCCAAAAATAAAGGACTTCATACTCTCTATAGGAAAAAATCTTCCAAAAGAGCTTTACTACCAAGCAGGAGAGGACGTCTGGATTGCCAAAAGCGCAAAAATAGCGCCAAGCGCGCTGATATGCGGCCCGACAATAATAGGTGAAAACACCGAGGTACGTCACTGCGCGTATATAAGAGGCTCTGCTCTTATAGGAGACGGCGCCGTTATCGGCAACTCTACCGAGGTAAAAAACGCGATAATCTTTGACGGGGTGCAAATTCCTCATTACAATTACGTCGGCGACTCGATACTTGGATATAAGTCCCATATGGGCGCAGGCTCTATCGCCTCCAACGTGCGAAGCGACAAGCAGAATATTTCCGTCCATACCTCAAGTGAGCGTATTGAAACAGGTCTTCGCAAATTCGGCACGATGCTCGGCGACTTCGTTGAGGTCGGCTGTAATTCGGTTCTTTGCCCCGGCTCTGTCGTGGGCAGAAATTCTCAAATATATCCCCTGACAAGAGTACGGGGAGTGATACCCGAAAGCTCTATCTGCAAGGACTGCGATAATATAGTGAAGAAAAAATAGAGGCCTCATCGGGCTCTCTACGAAAAAACGGCGTGCCGATTTACTTTCGGCGCGCCGTCAAACTTTTTAGATGCAAAAATCAAAATAAAATATTGAAAAACCTCGCTTATCTGAGCTTTCTCTGTCCTACCGTCTCTACGCGCAGGGTGTTCGTGCTGCCTGGGGTGTCAAGCGGAAAGCCTGCGGCTATTACCACGCAGTCTCCGTCCTCTACGATGTCAAGCTGCTTCGCGCAGTCTATTGCGTGAATGAAAAGCTCTTCAGAGCTTCTCTGATATCTTGCAAGAACGGGATAAATTCCCCAGGAAAGCGATAGCTGATGATAGGTTTTCTCCTCAGGGGTTGCCGCAACAAGCGCCTCCGACGGTCTGAACTTCGACATTCTGCGAGCCGTCTGGCCGTACTTTGAAAGCGCGATAATAGCCTTTGCCTTGAGGTCTCTTGCCGTAGTACAAGCCGCGTCGCATACTGCGTTCGTGGTATCGCTATAATCTATTTCGTAGCGAATACCCTTGTAAACGTCCATATCAAAGGCGTCCTTTTCCGCCTGCTCGGCTATTTTCGCCATAGTCTGCACGGCCTCGACAGGATATTTTCCCATAGCGGTCTCTCCCGAAAGCATAACGGCAGAGGTGCCGTCAAAGACGGCGTTGGCAACGTCGGTAATTTCTGCTCTCGTAGGGCTTGGATGGCTTATCATAGATTCGAGCATCTGGGTGGCTGTTATGACCATTTTCCCCGACTGATAGCATTTTCTGATAAAACGCTTCTGTATGCCGGGCAGCTTTTCGTATTCTATTTCCACGCCCATATCGCCTCTCGCAATCATAATTCCGTCTACTTCGTTTAATATTTCGTCGAAATTATTGATGCCCTCGGCATTCTCTATTTTCGCTATTATTCTTATGCTGTGACCGCCGTTAAAATCAAGAAATTTACGCAGAGCTATCATATCCTCCTTGCGTCTTGCAAAGGAAGCCGCGACAAAATCCACGTCGTTCTTTATTCCGAAAAGCAGGTCTTCCTTGTCTCTTTCGCTGAGATAGGGCATATTCAGCTTGAGTCCGGGCAAATTCAAGCCCTTTTTTTCTCCAAGCTCGCCGCCGCGAACAACCGTACAAACAATATCGGTCTGCGAAAGCTCTTTTACCTTAAGCTCGATTTTACCGTCGTCAAGCAAGACTCTGTCGTTTACAGTAAGGCTGGCTGGCAGAGGCTCGTACGTTATGGAAACTATATTCGAGTCACCCATAAGCTCTCTTGTGGTGAGAGTAAAGGCTTCGCCCTTTTTCAAAACCACCGACTTTTCTTTCAATGATTTTGTGCGTATCTCGGGGCCTTTTGTGTCAAGGAGAATGGCAAGGGGGCAGCAAAGCTCCCGTCTTACCTTTTTGAGCATATCTATATTTTTCTGGTGATATTCATATGTCCCGTGAGAAAAATTCAGACGCGCGACGTTCATTCCCGCATTTACGAGGCTGCGTATAGCCTCCTCGCTCTGTGTTGCGGGGCCTAAGGTGCAAACTATTTTTGTCTTTCGCATAATGCTTCCTTTTCCTCTTTTTTTCTTGTCCTTTAATATCCCCGATTTTTAAAATTAAATACTTTAAAAAGCTATTTATTTTCCCTTAAGTCGCCTTCCGACACGGATTATTCCTTATCTGTATGGATCTCATTCTCCTCATACATCTCGTCGTCGTCCTTGCCGTGACGCAGATCATAGCCAAGATGGGACTCGTCAAGCTCAAAGTCGGAATCGTCAAGATAATCGTCAAAGCTTATTTGCTCGTCCCACTCCTGCTTTTCCTGATAAAGCAGATATGCGCCTGCCGCAGTTTCCATTGTCGCTACCGCTAAAAAAGCAAGTGAAATGCTCTTTTTCTTTGCGCAAAGAATTATAAACATTATAAGCGAGGTAAACGCCTGTACCAAAAGTGCTACCGCTACAAAAAATCTCGATTTCTTCAACATAAATTTTCTCCTTTATTAAAATTATTTTTTCGTGTTTTGCTTCAGATAGGCATTTATAAAGCCGTCAATATCTCCGTCCATAACCGATGCGATATTTCCGTCCTCATAGCCCGTGCGCGTATCCTTTACGAGCGTATAGGGCATAAATACGTAGCTTCGTATCTGCGCGCCCCACTCTATGTTCGTCTTGTTTCCCTGAATGTCCTCAATTTTGTCAAGCTTCTCTCTTTCTTTGATTTCAAGCAGCTTTGATTTTAACATTTTAAGCGCCGTTTCCTTGTTTTGAAGCTGGCTTCGCTCTGTTTGACAGCCGACGACTATACCTGTGGGAATATGAACTATTCTTATAGCAGAGTCGGTCTTGTTTATGTGCTGTCCGCCTGCGCCGCTTGAACGGTGAGCCGTAATCTCAAGGTCCTCCTCACGAAGCTCTATAGAATTATCGTCATCGAATTCGGGCATTACCTCGACAGAGGCAAACGAAGTATGCCTACGTCCCGATGAGTCGAAGGGGGAGACACGGACCAGACGGTGAACGCCGTTTTCGCTCTTAAGATAGCCGTACGCGTTCAAGCCCGATATCATTACCGTTGCGCTCTTAAGTCCCGCTTCCTCGCCGTCAAGCCAGTCAATAAGCTTGACCTGATATCCGTGACGCTCGCCCCAACGGGTGTACATACGGTAAAGCATAAGCGCCCAGTCCTGCGCCTCCGTTCCGCCTGCGCCGGGGTGAAAGGAAACTATGGCGTTATTTTTGTCATATTCGCCGTTTAAGAGTGTAGCTAAGCGCTGCTGCTCTGTTTCTCTTTCGATAAACTCAAGCTCGCTCTGTACCTCTTCGACAGAGCCCTCGTCGTTCTCCTCAATAGCCATCTCGGTAAGCACAAGCGCATCCTCAAGTCTTGTTTTCAAATTAACGTACGCCTCATATTTATCCTTAAGCTGCTTGATTTTCTGCAAAATCCTGCTGCTATTCTCCTGATCATTCCAAAAGTCCTCCGCAAAGGTCTTTTTTTCCATTTCATCAATTTCTTCTTTAAGCTCATCTGCGCGAATTGCCGAGCCTAACTCCTCAATGGCTTCGTGCATCGAGTTCAATTTATATTTTGCTTCTTCAAGTGCGATAATCAAGTGTTCTTCCTCCAAAAAATTCTTTTCTGTTTATTATGCCGTGTCTCTTACGTTCTCACGCGCATTTTTTTCTTACAGGAAGGACAGGTTATAGAAAACTCGCCCTTTCCTTTAGGTAAACGCAGCTTCGCGTCGCAAACAGGACATTTTGCGAAAACGTGCGTGTCGCTCTTCTTCTCGGCTTTTTTGCGTGAAAGCAGCGTCTGCTTTATATTAACGATAAAAGCATTTTCGCGCTCTCTTGCGGCAATATTCTTCGACAAAATTCTGAAAGCTGCATAGAAAACCAACGCGAGCGGCAAAAAGGAAAGCCACCATATATTAAAGCAAGAAACTACCAAAAGCAAGGCGAATGACACCAAAACAATCAAAGCCGACAAGCTGTCAGCGCCGTAGCGTCCGCGCATAAATTCGTAAAATTTATTCATATTTCCTCCAAAAACAAAGAAATTTTATCCTGCATAGTAATTTTACCATAAAAATACCAAAATGTAAATAGTATAAGTAAAATATTTTACAATATGAAAGCGTAATGCCATATAGATACTATTGACTTTTTTTTCGGATTATATTATAATCTATGTGACGTTAATTTCATCTTTGACGAAATTAACTGCGCTGACTGTGTCATCGCGCCGAAAACCTGTCAGTTTTCGCACATTCCTTGAAATATGGTCGTCCGCGCTTGCTTGCAAGCAGACAGACACGGACTTCTTATATTATAATCTATGTGACGTTAATTTCATCTTTGACGAAATTAACTGCGCTGACTGTGTCATCGCGCCGAAAACCTGTCAGTTTTCGCACATTCCTTGAAATATAGTCGCT
>JAZQGJ010000094.1:0-14488 GCA_045539995.1 Eubacteriales bacterium | reverse complement strand
AGCAGAATTTTTTCTTTTTTTCGATTGTTATTTCCCAAACTTCTTGACAAATCATATTTTTTATGTTAAAATATAAGCGATACTGAGAAGTGGAGACGTATCAAAATAAACCTTAGGTTTATTTTGTGCGTCTTTTTTTATTTTTTAGTAGAAAAATTAACTTATTTTGGAGGGTTTTTATGAAAAAGAATATTGTGGATTGGAAAACTATTACAGATTTTGTAGTTGATTCCTTTGTTGGCTACGGAATTCCCAGAGAGGATGCCGAAATATGTGCAGATGTCCTTTTGGAGTCTGACAAGAGAGGAATTGAATCGCACGGCGTGAACCGTTTCAAGCCTATTTATCTTGATAGAATAAGAGACGGAATTCAGAATCCCGTTACCAATTTTGAAATAATCAGAGAGACACCTACCACAGCCGTTGTTGACGGTCATGACGGTATGGGGCAGGTAATAGGCTATAAGTCTATGAAAATGGCAATCGCCAAGGCAAAGGAATATGGACTTGGAATGGTTGTTGTGCGTAATTCCTGCCATTACGGAATTGCGGGCTATTATGCAAGCATGGCTTGCCACGAGGGCTGCATAGGTATCACAGGAACAAATGCGCGTCCTTCTGTTGCCCCTACCTTTGGCGTAGAGGGTATGTTTGGAACAAATCCTCTTACGGTAGGAATACCTACAGATGAGGAGTTTGATTTTGTCCTTGACTGCGCGTCCTCGATTACCCAGAACGGCAAGGTCGAGTATTATGAAAGAATAGGTGAAGACGTACATCCCGGAACAATTATAGGATTAGACGGCGAGCCTGTAGAAGGCGATGCGGGAGAAGCGCTGAAGAGAATTCGAAACGGTACGGCAGCGCTCACGACTCTCGGAGGTATCGGCGAAGCTCTTGGCGGATACAAGGGATACGGTTACGCAATGGTTGTAGAGCTTCTTTCGGCAGCTCTTCAGGACGGAGCGTACGGTAAGGCGCTTGACGGTAAGGATGCAGACGGAAATAAGGCGCCCTATCATCTCGGACACTTCTTTATTGCGATTGATACAGAGCATTTCCTTGGGGAAGAGCTCAGCAGAAAAAAAGCGGGAGATATTATTCGCGCGGTTCGTAATTCAAAGAAGGCGCCGGGCGCGGAAAGAATTTATTCAGCTGGTGAAAAAGAGCATCTTGTTCGCCTTGCACGAAAAGACGGCGTGCCGATAAATGAATCTGTGCAGAAGGAAATTTTGGCAGTTCGTGACGAGCTCTCGCTTACGCAGTATAAATTCCCGTGGGAGGACTGATTTAATGGATATCAGACAAGAATCACTTAAAAAGCACTACGAGTGGAAAGGTAAGATAGAGGTTATTTCTCGCGCGCCTATCAATTCAAGAGAAGATCTGTCTCTTGCATATACCCCAGGCGTTGCAGAGCCCTGCCTTGAAATAAATCGTGATATAAACAAATCCTATGAGCTCACGCGTCGCTCAAATCTTGTTGCAGTCGTCACAGACGGTACGGCAGTTCTCGGTCTTGGCGATATAGGACCTGAAGCGGGAATGCCCGTAATGGAGGGTAAATGCGCTCTTTTTAAGGCGTTTGCCGACGTCGACGCATTTCCTCTTTGCATAAAAAGCAAGGACGTTGACGAAATTGTACGAACAATCTATCTGCTTTCGGGAAGCTTTGGCGGAATCAATCTTGAGGACATTTCGGCGCCGCGTTGCTTTGAAATAGAAAAAAGGCTTAAGGAAATTTGTGATATTCCGATTTTCCACGATGACCAGCACGGAACAGCTATTGTTGTTGCCGCTGCGCTTATCAATGCGCTGAAGCTTGTAAAAAAGGATATAGGCAAGGTCAGGGTAGTGATAAACGGAGCAGGCTCTGCAGGCATTGCAATAGGAAAGCATCTTATGAATATGGGAGTAAAAAACCTTACCTTCTGCGACAGATACGGAATTATTGTTCAGGGAGATAAAAATAACAATCCTGCACAAGAAGAAATAGCAAGGGTAACAAATCTTGAGAAAAAAACAGGCACGCTTGCCGATGCGCTTGTTGGCGCAGACGTATTTATAGGTGTCTCCGCGCCCAATCTTGTGACGCCTGAGATGGTTAAGACGATGGCTTGCGACGCCATTATGTTCCCGATGGCAAATCCCACCCCCGAAATTATGCCTGATATAGCGAAGGCGGCGGGCGCAAGAGTTGTGGGAACGGGACGCTCTGATTTCCCGAACCAGATAAATAACGTTCTCGCATTCCCCGGAATTTTCCGCGGCGCACTCGATTGCAGAGCCTCCTGCATAAACGAGGAAATGAAGGTTGCAACGTCGTTTGCGCTGGCATCATTGATTCCCGATGATGAAATAACGGAAGAAAATATCATAGCTAATGCTCTCGACAAGAGAGTAGCGCAGGTAGTAGCCGAGTCTGTTATTAAAACCGCCAGAAAAACAGGCGTTGCAAGAATTTGATTTTGGCTTTATAGTCTTGATTATTGCGGTGAAAAGTGATATACTCTAATGTAGAGAGGTGGTGTAATCGTGAATAACAGAATAATTGCTGCAGTCAGAAGCAATAACGAGCTTGAGGAAGCGGCAAAGTCGAACGTCGGAATGATATTTATGCTCTCACCTAACATAGAGGACGTAAAAATGCAGGCAGAGCTGGTTCATAATGCAGGGAAAAAGCTCTATATACATATAGATCTCGCAGAGGGAATCGGCAAAGACGAGTACGGCATAAGATTTGTAAAAAAAGCAGGCGTCGACGGTATTATAAGCACAAGGACAAATATAATAAAGACGGCTTCAAAGCTCGGTATTTCTACA
Source organism: Eubacteriales bacterium (assembly GCA_045539995.1). GTDB lineage: Bacteria > Bacillota > Clostridia > Oscillospirales > CAG-272 > UBA1740. The sequence goes on along the minus strand of JAZQGJ010000094.1, from coordinate 11,665 downwards.
GTGCAACGTTTTTTCATCGTAGATTCCCACTCCGTATTTACGAGTATTGAAAGCGCAAAGCAGTCAAAGGCTGATATGATAGAAATAATGCCCGGAACGGTTACAAAGATAATTGAGAAAATCAAAAAAGAGCTTGAAGCGCCGATAATTGCAGGCGGACTTGTTGAAACACATCGAGAAATCGAGGAGGCGTTTTTACACGGAGCTTCGGCTATATCTACGGGAAAGAAAGAGCTCTGGAGTATTAATGCGTTGTAAGGTTATTCAGCAAGAGGTTAAAAAATGAGCATTTTAGAGATTATTGACGATTTTAAGAAAGATTGCGCCTGCGGAAAAAAGCACGAAACTGCAGTGAAGGACGTGCTGATAGAATCAGGCGCCGTAAATCGCGTAGGCGAAATTCTTCTAAAAAACGGCTTTTCTCAGACCATTTTGCTTGTGGCAGATAAAAATACGCTGGCGGCGTCAAAGGGCATATCGGAAAGCCTTGACGGATTTATAGTAGAATACAAGATATATGAAGATTTGCGTGTTTCCACTATGCGTCACGTTAATGAAATAGAGGAATTAATTAAAGATAAAGAGATCTCTGTTTTGTCGGTGGGAACAGGCTCTATAAATGACACTTGCCGCCTTGCTTGCGCAAGACAGAATAAAAAGCTTTGTATTTTTGCTACAGCGCCCTCTATGGACGGATTTGCATCATACGGCGCGCCGATTGTAAATAATGGCTTCAAGGCCACGTATGACGCAAAAAGTCCGGATGTCATTATTGCCGATACAAAAATATTGGCAGAAGCGCCTAAAGAGCTCAAGTCGGCAGGCTTCGGAGATATGATTGCGAAATACGTGGGGTTGATCGACTGGAAGATTTCCACACTCCTTACAGGTGAGTATTATTGTGAAAAAATAGCAAGCCTTACCAGAGACGCAGTCGATGAGTTGATGGAAATGGCGGACAAGGTCTGCGTAAACGATGAATATACTGCGGCAAAAATCTTTGAAGCCCTTTTGAAAACGGGACTCGGAATGAGCTTCGCTAAAAATTCAAGGCCCGCAAGTGGAAGTGAGCACATAATTTCGCATTTGCTTGAATGCATTGAGCTTCGTGATGACGTTGTTCCAAACTTTCACGGAGTCGATGTGGGCGTTGCCACGCTGGAGATGCTGAAGCTTTATAATTCACTATCAGAGAATGAGTGTATAGATACTCAAAACGAGGACGTTGACTGGGATGACGTTTATGCCTTTTACGGTGAAATGGCAGACGACGTGAGAAAATTAAACAACCCCGACAACGTAATTGACTCGGTTGATAAAGCAGAGCTTAAGAATAGGTGGCAGGAAATTGTTGAAATTATCCACAGCGTGCCAAGCTATGAGGAATGTAAAAGCGCTATGGAAAAGGCAGGCTGTAAAATTACCGTTGCAGACATAGGTAAGGACAGGCAATTGTTTGACAACTGTATTAAATATTCGCCTTATATGAGAAGAAGGCTTACTCTTTTAAGATGCCTTAATATGATAAAAACCGATGCTGAAATATAGCTTTTGGAGGTTGTTTTAATGCTTTCACTAAAAGACAAAAAACTGTTTTTGCTTGATATGGACGGAACCATATATCTGGATAACGATCTTTTTGACGGGACTCTTGATTTTCTTGATTATGTAAAAAAAATTGGGGGAAAATATATTTTCCTCACCAACAACTCCTCAAAGGGAGTGGATAAATATATAGAAAAGCTTGACAAACTCGGCATTAAATCAACGGCAGAGGATTTTTTGACGTCCACCGATGCAACAATTCTTTACTTAAAAGAAAAGGCCTATAAGAAAATATATGCATTTGGAACAAAATCCTTCGTAAAGCAATTAAAGGACTCAGGCCTTAACGTTACAACCGAAAGAGAAGCAGGTATAGATTGTCTTTGCCTTTCCAACGATGCCGAGCTTGCCTTTAAAAAGCTCGAGGATACTTGTATTCTGCTCAGAGATGACATTGACTATATTGCCACAAATCCCGACTGGGTATGTCCTACATGGTACGGCTTTGTTCCCGATTGCGGATCCTTTGCCGATATAATCTACAGAGCAGTAAAAAAACGCCCCAAATTTATAGGAAAGCCCGAACCGGAGATGGCGTATCTGGCGATGCAGGCGACAGGCTTTTCCAAAGCGGAAACCGTATTGCTCGGCGACAGACTTTATACCGATATTGCCTGTGGAGTAAATGCGGGAATAAGCACGGTTTTCGTTTTAAGCGGAGAGGGAACTATGGAAGACGTTGAAAGCAGCGAAACAAAGCCCGAGTTCATATATGAAAACATAAGAAAATTATACGAGGATTTAGTTAAATAATTTTTTATTTTTGGTATGTGTATTATTAAACGCAGTGTTCGAAATGGCACTGCGTTTTTTGTATGCTATAAATTAACAAATTCTCATTGACTAATTCTTTCCTTTATGATATAATAATATGAATTTTAATATGCGATTTTAGCGCTCAAAATACAAGCGCCTAAAAAATGTCGCGAAAACGACTTGGCTTTGACACGCAGAATTTTGAAAAAACACCGAAAATCGCCTAAAATAGAGGAGAACAAATAGAATGAAACTTGGAATAGTTGCAGGACTACTCTTTTTTAATTTTTTATAAAGCTCCTTAAAACTCAATAAACCCCTATAGAATAAGGGTTTTCAGGCTTTTTCTTATTGTTATAAAAAAATTCACTTATATAAAAATCCATATATTTTTATATATCTACACGCCAATTTGGTGTAAAAAATGGTGTAAAAAAACAGCACCCGAAACGATGCAAAAAAGGTGCACAAAGCGAGCCAATGTAATATATCAAGCGCGTTTGGAGATAATCCGAACGCGCTGTTTTTATAATTTTTTTCAAAATGTCAAGAGGGTATTTGCATACTCTGAAAACGAGTGCAAACATCAGAGGCAGATCATTACCTCGCGATAATTTGTAAAGCTGTAAGTAGGGAAATTAAAGCCCCGAAATAAGAAAAAGAAAAACAGTTTGCGGACAATTTGCTTGCTGACGAGGTTATAGCCCCGTATGCAGGGCTGCTTGTCATGCCGCCCGCAATAATAAATCCTTTATTCAAAGGATATCTTGCCGAAACAATTTTACAAAATAGCCACCCGCACAGAGTCGCGGTGAGGGTTATGAGTACCCCGTAAAGCACTGTCTTAACTTCAAATGTCATTTTTTGCATTCCGGTTGTGATTCCTGTTCCCGTAAAGAATAGAGCCAATCCCAAATTTCTGAAAACGTTCAAGCATTGAGAGGAAATTTTATCCGAATCAGTTTTTTTTACAACATACCCGATAACTAATCCGACTATCAGCGTACTTGCAGTAGCTCCAAGCGAAAGATTCAAGGATGTAATATTTATGCTTCCAAAAATATTTCCCAATAGGGACACTAAGGATATCAGCATTAATTCGAGATATAATTTACTTTTGACACTTTCGATTGGCGTTTTTTCGTTTTCTATTCCGACAGTGCTTCGAGAAAGCATCTGTGCGAAAAAAACAACAATTATAACGCCGAATAGATAGGAGCCCCCATAACTCCACACCACATCCTCTTTTTCATATATTACCAATTCGCACACGCTCGATAATGCGGGAGTGCTTGTAAGAGCGCCGCATAGAACACCTAAAAGAGAGGCGAAGCTTATTGACCTGTCTAATATAGATATAAGTAATGTTATCACAACTCCCGATAAGCTCATTATTGAGCCAATAACAAAAGCAATCATTGATTCCTTGGAATTGTTTTTTATAGAAAATCCCGTTTGCAGTCCGATTACAGAAACGAACAGAGAAGTACCGAGCTTTGAAAATATTTTCATAGTACTCTGCGCGTTTGAAATGAGCTCGGGATTCGTTTCCGAACTCAATATATTCATCAAAAAACCTATAAAAATCGAAATAAACAGGACTCCTGCGATGCCAAGCGAAATTCCCTTGATTCTTATCTTACCGATAGCGAACCCCGCAAGAATAATGAAAAAGAGAAGATTAAAGGGTGAAAGGATCATCGTTAGAAAAGACATCGTTATATACCGAGAGGCTGCAATGCAGCGGTCGAATGTCGTGGTACACCATTTCAATTTTATCAAGCTGCTTGTCGATGTGATAATGACCGCAGAACCAAACCTTGTAGTCGAGCTTCTTTTCAAGCTCGCCAAGCCATATTTCTGTAGAGCGATCGATGTCAGGCTTAAATAGCTTCTTTGATTTCGCCTTGCGAGTCTTTCTCTTTATGGTGGCATTCTCTCTTGTAGATATAAACATTTCAGTAGGGAGATAGTCAATAGGACAGGTATGAGTCATCATTCCATAGATCTTATTACCTTGATTCTGTAAGTTTCTTTCGACGGTTTTCTTTACCTCATCATCCGGCATTTCATCATGCCAGAAGGGGAGTCCATTTTCAATACAGCGTATTTTGTCTACGCTGTGCGCGCCACCGACGACCATATATTTCTTTCCTTCAAAGGTGTAGATCTCGCCGTCAATGGCAAAGTAGATGTTGGGATATTTAGGCTCGTAATATACCTTGCCACCGCAAAAGCTTCTGAGTCCATAACTGCCTATGTTCTGAGGACGGTTTTCCTTATTGCCGTGCAAGCAGAACAGCGTAATGTTGAGCCCCGATATTTCCTTCTTCAATTCGTCATCACGCCTGTCGTCATAGTAATTAAAGCCGGTGTCACCAAGGACTATTAGCACATCCTTATGCCTTGTGTTCATCTCACGGCAGAATTCCTTTACCTTGCCGAAGTTTCTGTGCTTATCTCCTGTAATAAAGAATTTTGCAGGCGATCCATCGTCGTAGCAGAAAACGGAGATGTTTTTATTTTTGGCTGATCGCTTAATTAAGCAGATGCAGATGATGTTCAGAATAATGCTGACGATAATAAAAATAATGTTTAACATAACAAATTCCTTTCTTTTCTTAAATTATTCTTTCTTCTTAGATTGAACGTGTAGTTGATTGAAATAAACGCTCGCGCCTGCGGATAGGACACCCTGCGTTACGGAAACGAACAAGGCATATGCGACGTCCTTTAATGTGGAAATATCACTTGTGGAAATTACCCACGCACCTGACAGAACGATTGATATTCCTCCCAAAGCTAGAGGGATCAGTGTATCGGATATTTTGCTCTTCTTGAGCCCAATTCCCATAACGTATAGTACGGGGATCAGAATGAGGAGCTCCGGCTTGATAAATTCTTCAAGATTCATAATGTCACCCCTCATGCAACAATCATACCGATGACGGCAGAGATAAGACCGCCTGCAAGCGCAGAAATTATTGCTGTAACTATTTGTTGAGTTCGGATTCTTGGCTGATCTTCAATTTCATCGATTTTCTGCTCGTGTCGTGCCAGATGCTCGTTTGTGTGTTTGAGTTCGGTGGCAAGAGTAACGAGTGTTTCGTTCATAGAGCGAATTTCCGTCTGAACTGCCTTCAGATCAGAAATATCTTTTTCAATGGATTTGAGTCGCTGCTCGTGCCTTTCTAAAACTATCTGTGCATCTTCCATGAGATTTCTCCTTTCTTTTGTTTTTTAGCTCGGCTGTTCTTGTATTATAAAAGTTAACACTGATAGGAAATGTCAGGGTTAAAAAACATTCTGATATTTTCCCCTAAATAAATTTTCTGTTAAAAGCATCCCAATCTATTGTTGTATTAATAAAACTGTTTAAAATTGAGCGTTCCTTTTGGTGTTGCTCTGAAATCTCTCCTAAAATAATTGACAAAGATCTTTTGTTATCCGTTTGTCCGTAGTGAAGTGCCAATCCAAGCCATTTTTCCAATTGTTTGCAGCACATCCTATATTCTTCGATGTAATCAATCGCCATTTTGTCCATACAGACGCCCCATTTGTCATATAGGTACTCCATGCTGCATAATATCATTTTTCGATGCTCATGCAATTTTTTAACTGCACGGATAATTTTATGTGCTCCTTGATAACCGGATCTTTCATTCAAATTATCATCAATCATTTTATGTAACATATGCAAACAGGCTACGCCCGTATAATTAGTTTTTGTGCCATTGAATTCCGAAAATTCCTTAACATTTGATACATCTAATTGCAGACCGCTTAATTCTCTACGCAACTTTTTATATGCTTCAAAGGCGCAGTTGCTATTACTATATGATTTTTTCAATTTAAACAATGTTGCGGGCTGTTGAAATGCTACAGATAAATTGATTCCTCTTTGACGGTTTTGCAGGAAATATTTTTGTACATCCGATAAGTTATCAGCTATATCTGTATATGATAATTCATATTTTTCAAATTTTCGGTTTCTCAACCTTACAGCTAAAAAGCATTCTTTCAAATCATCAAATCCGTAAATTACTACTTCGTGATATTCATTTGTATCAACCTTTGTAAAAATGTTAATGTAATATCCTTTATGAACATAGTTAGATAATTTGCTTACTATGTTTTTCTGACTAAGCTTAAACAAATTTAATTGCTTTCTTACCAATATATCATCATGATAATTCGGTTCTGTTAGGCCTATTTCACCAAAATTAAATTCATAATTTTCTCCTTTGCAAAAAAGATTATAATGAGATGCAATCCAATCTTTATAATAAGGGGATGTTTTTATAATGATTAAGCGGTTGTATATCCAACAATCCGTTACACAAGCGATGGCATCAGTTTCAATAGGCAATTTGTATTGTTTTATATTTTCCATATTTTCCTCCATTTTATTTTACAATTTGTAATCGGTGTACCGATCTCTTACAGCTGTAAGCGTATTATAGAAGTTAACCATGACAACGGGTGTCATAGATAAAATAAAAAACCGCATTGGAAATAAATTTTATTTCCAATGCGATAAAACTTTTTAGTTTTCTCAGAGCTGAAATCTGTTTTTTGCCTTTCTATTATGCATTGAAGCGACTTTCTTCGCAGAATTATGGTTTCGGTAAATTTTCGATTGCAGACAGGACACTTTTTCATGCTCAGGTTCTCCTTAAAATATCAGTTTTCGATGATATTACTTCGTTACTAAAATAACACTGACAGTTACTGTCTGCGTTAAAAATTTTAAGCGCTTTTTGTATAAGTTTTTATTATTTGAGAGAGCAGGGAATTTTCTTTTTCGTTAAGTTGACCTTCTACAATCCCTTGTATTTTTGAGAGCAGAGAAAGCTCGTCCTCTCGCATATATGCACGGTCAAAGCTGTAATCGCCGACAATAGATATACCCCCGTGCTTGCCCGCCTTGACGTCAATAGGTGTGTAAAACGTGGCTTCAATTTCTAATATATCACGCTGAATAGTTCTGACGGAAACGCTGAACATCTCTGCAAGCAGAGGCATAGTTGCTTTTCTCGCTTTGCAGAGATATTTAAGTATTTCAAGTCTACGCTCGGCTGTTCCCATCAGTTCCTCCTTTCCGAAAAAAATGCATGGCAAATAGCTATTAGGCTACCTGTCATGCTCGTATGTTTTGCATCGTGCTATGTACAAAGTGCTATGGGTTAAGATATTACCTCTCCACGGGGGCTCGTTTGCTCTATGGTAAACGTATCTTTTATGATTTTTACCGATAATTCTGCCTTACAGTTCTGACACTTTATAAGGACATCGGCTTTGGGCCTGTTGCTTTTTGATGATTGCTTAATGCTTAATATCTTTTGTGAGTCACAAACTCTTTTATTGCAAATTGGGCAGGGATATTTTGTCACAATGTCATCTCCTTTCTTTGGTTCGCAAAATTGCGAACAAATTGTCGAAAAATAATACGGCGAAAAATTCACCGCATTATATTGTGTTCAACTGAAATAATGATTACATTCTTTCAGAACGCCAAGGTGCAGCATACGTATTTTTGCTGCTTGATATGAAACGTTAAAGGTGTTAGCTATATCATAAATTATTCTATGAACAATAGCGTGACTTTCACGTGTATCTGCACAGAGATAATTTCTGCGTACACCGTTCTTCCTGAGCGTGCTACGTGTATATGATATAAATACGTTCTTAGGCATAAGCATTGCCGCTGCAAGAGCATCTGCCTGATATTCCAGCCAATCAAAGTCGGTATTTAATACTTCGTTGTGTTGAAGCTCTACCTTTCGACATGCAATGAATGGTTGGAGATACTTATCACGCGATGCTGCCGCGTTTTTTTCACACTGCGAGAAGTACGGCTGGTGTAAAATAAAGTGCGCAGCCTCGTGCATCTCAGTGTATCTTTTTCTGGGTAAGTTATCCCGTCCGGACAGTTGAGGTGTTATGAGCACTGTACCAAACGTTTCTTCAAGAACGATGGGCTGAAATGCTTCATCATAAGAGGGAATAAGGGCTTCGTTTCCCATCACGGTGAGAGCAAGAATGCCTGATTGAAAATCACAGATATACTTGTGCTTTACAACAAGTCCGAGATAATTTTCGAGAAAGTCGGTGGTTCTGAGAGGCATGGGGGATTCAAGGTTGAGGGGGGAAAATTCTTTCAGCTTTTTAGTTGCAATTTCCTCAATTTCATCTCTTGAAAGTATATACATATTATTGTCTTTTTGTCTGTACCCGTGCATAGATAATTATCCCTTCTTTCTCCTTATAAATTTATTTTTTTTGTTTTATGATTTCCACGAGCCGCAACCAATCTTCGTCGGTATAGTGATTATCCTTTGCGGCTCTGAGTGCCATACGGGCTGAAGGAAGTCCTTCGATATAAGTGTTGATATCGCTGTGTTGCCCGTTTTTACTCACTCCTGCGCTATCGTAAAATGCATTTAGTTCATCTGCATCTGTAATCTGCAATACTTCCGCAAATTTTCCCAAGTAACGCTCTGGTGGTTTGCGGTTTCCTTTTTCAATGTCGCACAAATATGCAGGTGAAATTTTCACCTTTTCAGCAAAGTCTCTCATTGTCATCTTCAGACATTCGCGCCGTTGCTTTACAAACTCACCAAAAGGCAAGTGATTTTTTTTCATAGTGGTTTCTCCATTCTATAGTTTTAAGAATTTCGGTAACGAGATTTTAACTCTCTATATATCTGATTGCTTCTTAAAAAACCAACAGCTGAAGAACATGTTCGCTTGTTCGCTATGCTGTAAACACATTATACGATATTGGCACCAATTTGTCAATAGCTTTCATTGAAAAAAACGAGAAAAATTTGAATATTTTGCATGTTTTTTTAGTCGAAATTTATGCATTGATAATATTCGCCAAAAAAGCAAAAAAACAAACAAAAAACTCCGCACGCAAAATAAAGGTGCGGAGAAAATATTACTTGTTTTTTGTATTGCCGTCGGGGTCATAGCTAACGGCATTGCCGTTAAACGAGGTCAGACGGTTATTAGTGTCATATGCAAAGCAGCTATCAAGCGCATCGGTTACGTTACCCGCCGCGTCGTAGGTAAACGACTCCTCGGAAACAGTCATGAGCCAGAATTTATTTATTTCTCTCTTTGTTACACGGTTCAGGCTATCATAAGTATAGCACATTACGGTATTATTTGCAAGTATTTATGGCAAACAAAACAGCCGCACCCGAAAGTGCGGCTGAAAATCGTATGATTTTTTATCAAAGATTATAGAGGCCTTAATTATAAGAGCTTACATATATAGCATATGCTTTTCCATCAATGGAAAAAGTGGATTTCGTGACGTTATTGTCTATTGTGATGTCTTTATCATCCATAACACACCAAAGAATTGAATTATAAGGCTTATTTGAATATTTGCTTGCCGTATTCCACTGAACAGAAGCGGTTTCATTATAAAATTCAACACATTCTTCTGCCTTTACAGTTGTATAAAATCCTCGCACTTCCTCTACGCGATACTTGGTTTGAAATAATCCTCTAGTATATTTTGTGGCAACAATGTATAAATTGCTTTCTTTGTCCAAAACAAAGTCCACAACATATTCATTGGTTGTTTCTGTATGAATTATTTGACCACTGTCATAGTGTGGTACTGTTAGGCGGGCAAAATCAAGAGATCTCGCGCGACCGTTTATATCTGTGGGCGAAACGAAGCTGATTAGCGTGAATAGCAAAATTCCAACAATTAAATATAGGCAGAGCAAAACATGTGTCTTTTTCATACAATATATCCTTTCGACTTTAAGAGAGTGTGTATATTCGGTATATATTGTTGTGAATTGTTGAATTCTTTCTTCGAATTCTCAAGGTCGTTGTTTTGAAAATATACAACTCCCTTATAGTATGAAACAATTCCTTTAATATAGTTTGAATATTGAGAGGAATCATAATCTATAAATGCGCTTGCATCCGCCTTCGGGGTTAACAACTCCCTAAATAAATTATCATCAAATGGCTTATAATTGGCTTGGCTTTTCTCCTTAAGCATTTCATATTCAGCTTGGTATCCATATTCTTTTAAAAGAAATATAGTGTAGAGAAGTTGATCCGATATGTTTTCATATAAATTAATAGGGCGAATTTTTTTGGAATACAACTTGACATTTTGCTTTTGATCGGTCAGCAACATTAACTGAATGGCAAAAACCCGTAATGTATCTATTGAAAGTGAAAGGGGATGTTTTTTAATATACCTGTCTATTATCACAAGGCTTTCTCTTGGAGAATTGATATTTTCTTTGAGTAATAAAATCAATTTATGGTATTTTTTTGGTTCGGCAAAAACAAATATACAAAAAACGCTAAGATAAAATACAATAAATACCATTGGCCAGTTTGTGCTAACTAACATTCTTACAATTGAATCCATACAAGACCTCTATCTTCTTTGAGTTTTTAAGGATGTGCACCCTGCAAATTTTGAGACAAGTTTGATACCACATTAACGAGCTCATTTAAGGCAGGGGTGAGCGTTGATGCAACAGAGGCGGTAACCGTTGGAGCATATATCATTGCCAAAACACCTGCTGCAACCATCACTTTAGTTAAATTGCTAATTTCCATTTCTAATTCCATAGTTATGGTCGGGAGTAAAGGATCTTCTGAATCATATACTATTTCAATCATGTTTTTTGTTGATTTTAAGCCACTTTGCGTGCTCATTTTGTAAGTAAATTCTTCGTGCTCAATAGAAGCAGACATTCCAAACGCTAAATCATCCAAATCAGTATATATTCCCATTTGAAAGCTTCCATTACTATCAGGGAGTGTTATTTTAGGAGCATTTAAAGTATATTTTTTGTCTTGTAAATCTAATTCTGTATTTGATTCAGATTCGACATCGTATGATACGGTACAAGTAAAATTGGCCTTTATCCCAAGTTCATTAAATCCTATAGTTGTAGAGTTGTTTACTCCAAATTTTACACCAGAGAGTCTTAACAACCCGTAGAAAGTGGCAGCATTGTCTTTTAACTCAGAGGTTAAATGATTGCTTCGTTCATCCACACTCAACCCAAACGGATCCACAAAGGAAACAGGGTTACCGTTGGCATAGGCAAATCTATTGAGCGTTATTGCGTTGGAAATCTGACCTGCCACAATATCGGCATTGATGAATCGCTTCATGTCAGGCGAATAGTAACGCGCTCTCATATAGATAAGACCGTTATCTTCCGTAACAACGCCGTCTCTGCCGTTATAGCCAAAGATTACCTTGCTTGTGCCAGTTCTGCTAATAAGCTTACCATAAGTATCATAT
>JAZQGJ010000093.1:0-21830 GCA_045539995.1 Eubacteriales bacterium | reverse complement strand
CGGGTTTCCAGCGTTTTCGGTATTATTCCCACTCGATAGTTCCGATGGGCTTAGGAGTTAAATCGAGAAGAACACGATTTATTCCCTCAACCTCACTTGTTATACGTGCGGTAATTTTATGAAGAACATCGTACGGAATTTCTTCAATAGTAGCAGTCATTGCATCTGTTGTGTTAACGGCACGGATAATTGCCGGCCAACCCTCGTAGCGCTTATCGTTTTTTACGCCAACGCTTTTCATATCGGGCACTGCAATAAAATACTGCCAAACAGTTTTTGCAAGTCCGCAATTATCAAATTCCTCGCGGAGAATTGCATCCGCCTCACGAAGAGCTTCAAGACGGTCGCGTGTGATTGCACCAAGGCAACGAACACCAAGACCTGGTCCCGGGAACGGCTGACGATAAACCATCTCATCAGGAAGACCGAGAGCCGAACCTACAACTCTTACTTCATCCTTATAGAGAAGTTTAACCGGCTCGACGAGTTCCATTTCCATTTCTTCGGGAAGTCCGCCTACGTTGTGATGCGATTTTACGGGCTTTCCGCTTTCCTTCGCCTTTATGCTCTCCAAAATGTCGGGGTATATAGTACCCTGCGCCAAAAACGAAATGCCGTTAAGCTTTGCGGCTTCCTCGTCGAAAACCTTGATAAATTCTCCGCCGATAATTTTTCTCTTCTTTTCGGGGTCGGAAACGCCCTCTAAAAGAGAGAGAAAACGGTCAGTCGCGTCTACGTAGATGAGATTGGCGTCAAGCGATTTTCCGAAAACCTCGATTACCTGCTCGCTCTCGTCCTTTCTCATAAGGCCGTGATTTACGTGAACGCAGACAAGCTGCTTTCCTATCGCCTTAATAAGAAGCGCTGCCACAACAGACGAATCAACTCCGCCTGAAAGCGCCAAAAGAACCTTTTCTTTTCCAACCTGAGCGCGAATCTCCTTCACCTGTTCATCAATGAAGGCATTCGCAAGCTCTGTATTATTTATACGTTGCATACTGTCGGGACGTACGTTGTTCTGCATATTAAATTCTCCTTATGACGTTATTGTTTTTTAGAGCCTTATTCTGCTGTATAGTTATCGAAATAGCCTTGAATCAATACTATAGGCGTTCCCTTATCGCCCGAGCCGCTTGTCAGGTCGGAAAGCGAGCCGATGAGGTCGGTAAGCTGACGGGGAGTTGTTCCCTGAGAAGCCATATTTCCGACAAGGTTGTCCTTTTTCGCGCTTATGCTTGCCGATATAGCCTTTTTAAGCTCTTCTCCTGACAGGTCCTTGAAGTCGTTGTCGGCGAGATATTTGAGCTTAAGCTCGTTGGGGGTGCCTATAAGTCCGTCTGTAAATGCGGGGGAAACAACGGGGTCTGCAAGCTCCCAGATCTTACCCTTGGGGTCCTTGAACGCGCCGTCGCCATATACCATGACCTCGACGAATTTACCCGTTCTGTCTAAAATGTTCTTCTGAATATCAAGCACTAAGCCCTGGCACGCGCGAGGGAAAAGCTTGATTTTGTCCTCGGTGGACTTGTTTGAGCCGAGCAGACCGTACATTTCGTTATAGCCGCTGCCGTTAACCGACGCATTCAAAATATCGTCGAGACCGCATACGATTTTTGCGCCTGCCGCTTTAAGAATACGTTTTGTGCGCATACGTGTGTGTATGTCGCAGGTAAGAACGCAATCCGTATAGTCAAGAATCGCCTTAGCTTGATTTGCGAAAATGATTTCCACCTCGGCGCCGCTTTCACGGACAAGGTTTCCGTAATATTCAACATAGTCAACGCCTGTGAATTCGTGCTTATTTACACCGAAGAGCTTGCGATACTGCTCGAGTGTCAGAACGTCCGAATAAGGATTTACGCCTGCCTCGTCTATCTTCTCAAGACTTACAAGCTCGTTTCCTACCTCGTCGGAGGGGTAAGAGAGCATCAAAACTATTTTCTTCGCTCCCTTTGCGATACCGCGAAGGCAGATAGCAAAGCGATTTCGCGAAAGAATAGGGAATATTACGCCGACTGTACCGCCGCCGAGCTTAGCTTTTACGTCAGCAGCTATATCGTCGACAGACGCATAGTTTCCCTGCGCGCGAGCGACGATAGATTCCGTAACAGATATAACGTCTCTGTCGCGCAATTCAAAGCCTTCAGATTCCGCAGCTTCAATGACGCTGTCCGAAACGATAGAAGCAAGGTCGTCTCCCTCTCTGATAATGGGGCAACGAATGCCTCTCGAAACCGTGCCCACTCTTCTCTCATTTTTCATAATAATTCATTCCTTTCGGTATGGAAAAAATATTTAATAATTACATATATATTATTGCACATTTTAATAAAAATTTCAAGGCTTCTTTTAAAAAAACAGAGATGTTTGCGAAACGAATATCATATAGACAGTATCAGGATTTTTTAGAACTGAAAACCCGATTAGGCATATACTGATATAAAACGCAAAGGAGAAAAATATGTTAATTACAAAGCCATATGACAGAATAGCGGCGAGAGAATACGCAAAAAGATGGGCAGAGAGCCGAAATCCCCTCTTTTTCGATTATACGGGTATCGGCGGAAATTGTACGAATTTTGTGTCTCAATGCGTCTTCGCGGGAAGCTGTCAGATGAATTTCACGCCCGTATTCGGCTGGTATTATATAAACGAGTCGGCGAGGACAGCGTCCTGGACGGGAGTGGAATTCTTTTATAACTTTATAACGCAAAATAAGGGAGTTGGCCCATACGGCAGAGAAGTGATGCCTTACGAGGCTATGCTTGGCGACGTTATACAGCTTGGCAATAGTGAAAAAGGATATTATCATACTTTACTAATCGTAGGCTTTGCCGAGGACACCTATCTTGTCGCGGCGCAAAGCAACGACGCCTACGGACGCGCGCTCGATAGCTACACGTACGATTACGCGAGATTTATACATATAGAGGGCGTTCGCTTTGAAGCGGTAGACAGTATGGACTGCTTCTCGCCTTTAATAAACGGCGAGGCTATTCTGATAGGCGGCAGGGTTTCCATAGTAAACGAGGTGACGCCAAATCAGGAAAGACAAATACCCGACACGGAAATGAACACAGAAGAGCCCTTGCCTGATATGCCGATGACAGAAGAAACAAATCCTACGTCAAGCGAAGGCGGCGCGCTGTAATAAATAAAAAAATTCCTCTGACAAGAATCAGAGGAATTTTTTTATCTCAATGATTATAATAGGTCGAGAGGGAGGGGAAGCCAAGCCTGAGGTCGGCCTTGCCCGTTTCTCAAAATAGAAAGAAGCGCTGAAAAGTCTTCGGGAAGCTCACATTCAAAGCTCATTTCCTCGTTCGTTACAGGATGCGTAAAGGAAAGGCGCTTTGCGTGCAGGCATTGTCCCGAGAGAAACGCGGAATGCTTTTTCTCAAACGGGGTGTTGCCGCCGCCGTATACGGTATCTCCCAGAAGCGAATGGCCGAGTGATGACATATGAACTCGTATCTGATGCGTACGGCCTGTTTCAAGCTCTAACGAGAGATAGGAAATCTTACCAAATCGCTCTAAAACCTTATAATGTGTGATAGCGTTTCTGCTTTTTGTGCTTCCGTTTCGTATCACAGCCATTTTTTTACGGTCAGAGGGGTTTCTTCCTATAGGTAAATCGACAGTCCCCTCGTCGTTTGAGAAGCCGCCGTTTACAAGCGCGTGATATTCGCGTCTTATTTTGTGCTCGGCTAACTGAGATGAAAGCTTTTTATGAGCTTCGTCTGTCTTGGCAACCACTAAAAGACCGCTTGTGTCCTTGTCTATTCGGTGGACTATTCCGGGACGCATTTCGCCGTTTATCCCCGACAGACCGTCCTTGCAGTGATGTAAAAGCGCGTTTACCAGCGTGCCGTCGTAATTGCCGACGGCAGGGTGTACCACCATTCCGCTCGCCTTGTTTATTACCAGCAAATATTCGTCCTCGTATATTACGTCGAGGGGAATGTTTTCGGGCTTTGCGACAATAGGCTTTAATTCGGGAAGGTTTATTTCTATTCGGTCCCCCGCTTTGACTGCGTATTTTTTAGAGCAGGGCTTTCCGTTAAGCAGAATATTTTCTTCCTCTATCAGCTTAGCCGCAGCGGAACGCGAAAGCTCGCTTTTTGAGGCTATAAACGTGTCAAGGCGAGTATTGCCGTCAGTCTGTTCTGCTATCAGTACCATCTGCGCTATCATCCGCCTTTTCACTGAATTGTTCGCTGTAAAGCTCTGTGGGCAGGTCTTTTTCCTTGTTCGCGCCGTTGCCCGACGGGTCCTTTATAAAGTCATATATAAGGTCAAAGAGTAAAAGCCCCGAGCCTATGCATACAAGGCTGTCCGCCGCATTGAAAACGGCAAAATTTATGAGGGTGAAATCAATAAAATCGGTTACGTAGCCAAGACTTATACGGTCTATCATATTGCCTATTCCGCCGGAAACGATGAGAGCAAGAGAGTAGAGCCAGAGGGACCTTGAATTTTTCGTAAAAATTATATAAGCGCTCATACCTAAAATGGCAACGCTCGATACGATTAAAAATATCCAACGCTGTCCTGAGAGCATACTGAACGCCGCGCCCTCGTTAATAACGTAGGTTATGTGCAATACGCCCTCCCATAGAGGTATGGACTGACCTAAGGTCATATTTGCTATTATAGCCTGCTTTGTGGCGTAGTCGAGAATTATTCCCAGAATCACAATAAAAAGGCAGATAAGTTTTTTCTTTAAAAGAGACAGCTTCATTTTTTCTCCGTGCGTGTTATTTTTTTATTTTATTACGGGCAAAAAGCTTTCAAGCAGTGAAAGCAGAATAAAAGTCAAAAAGAAGGACAGGTCAAAGGGAAGTCCCTGCGTAAAGGAAAAGCGAGAAAGCACAAAGCGAACGGGCGCAATAAATGGCTCTGTCACAAGCGTACAAAATTGAGCTATCATAGATTCCTGCGCCGCGGGGAACCAGGAAAGAATGGCTCTTATGAGCATAACAAATTGCAGTATTCCGATAAACGCATAGATCGTGGCCGCAATAACTTGAAAAATAACGGGCAAAATTACAACTCCTTTTTAACGGACTGTCCAAAGGACAAGACCGATAAGATTAAAAAATCAAACTGTCTCATTTTGCAAAAGCGCGTGAGACAGTCTGAATAATTACTCGTCGTCCTCGTCGGTAGTAAAGCCGACAGGCTTGGGCTCGTTGCTCTCTTCATTTGAAGCAACCTGAGCGTCGCTTATAGACACGTTGTGGGGGGTTATAATGAAGGTGTCGTTCGCAACCTTTTTAATGTCTCCGTCAAGGGCGTATACAACTCCACTCAAGAAGTCGATGAGATGACGGGAAGTGTCCTTGTCGGTGTTTTCCAGATTGAGAACAACGGTACGGTTGCTGAGAAGGTGGTCTGCTACCTGAGGCGCGTCGCTGAATTTCTCGGGGCGTACTACCTTAAGCTCGATGTTTCCTCCTCCTATGTTGAGTCCTCCGAATGCTGATGCGTTGTTCGCCTCTTCTTCCTCTTCGTAGGTGTTAAATTCCGTTTCCTCTACTTCGGGTTCAATCTCGTAGAAAGATTCGGACTGCTTTTTGAACAATGCCATTTTAATATCCTCCGTTTTGTGATTTGTATGTTATTATAATAAAGCTCTTTATGAATTCAAAAACAGGCGTCTGCCTACTCTTATAGCCGTCGCGCCCTCTTCTATAGCAACCTCAAAGCTGTCGCTCATTCCCATTGAAAGCGTGGGGGCGTCCGTATCAAAGCCGCCTTGCGCCCGTATGGCTTCAAAGGTCTTATAGGTTCCTCTGAAATAAGGACGATAGTCCTCCTTGTTTTCAAAGTCGGGCGCCATAGTCATAAGACCGCAAATGCTCAAATGCTCAAAGCCCGAAAGAGATTCGTGAAAGGAAAGGACGTCTTCGGGAAATACTCCCGATTTTGCTTCCTCTCTGCCACTGTTTACCTCGATAAGCACGGGGATTTTTATTCCGTGCTTCGCGCCCTGCTTTTCAATTTCTGAGGCCAGACGCAGACTGTCAAGCGAGTGAATAAGCGTGGCTTTGTTTGCTATGTATTTGACCTTGTTTGTTTGCAGGTGCCCTATCAGGTGAAACTCAATCTGCGGAAACTTGTCCTTAAGCAGATCATAACGCGAATTAAAGAGAGTAGTGCGATTTTCGCCTATAGCCTCTATTCCAAAGCCTGCAAGCGCCATAACCTCTTCGTCGGACGCGCTTTTCGTAACCGCTATGAGCTTAGGCGTTTTCACGCCTGCGCGAATAGCCGCGCTTTCGGCAAGAGAGCGAACTTTATAAAGATTGTTTTTGATATAGGTATAATCCTGCACGGTATTTTCCTTTGAATATATAATATACAAATATAGTATATCATATATTACAGTGACTTTTCAAGACCTTTTTCAAAAAAAATCAAAACAAAAAAGCATTTTTATATTTATATTTTGTTTTAGCGGTATAAATGCAATATAAATATAATCAAGGAAAATTAAAGTGGCTTTTTAAAAAGAGAATTATGGTGAGAAAAAGCTTTTGAGTCGCGATTTGCTCAAGGCGAGAAGAAACAAGAAAAAAGCTTTTTTAAAAGAAAGAAACTTAAAGCGTGGCAGAACAATCGCGCAAGAAAAAAGCAAAAATGAATAAATATTCATAAAAATTCTTTAATTATCAACAAAACAAAAAATGAGCTTTAATTGTTTTAATACCCATTTTTTAACAAAAAAAGGAACAAAAATCTTTTTATTGTGCAGCTTGCACAATTAAGCGAAGTTTGAGTTTTCAACAAAAAAATTGTTATTAATGTTGATAAAAGAGTAGGTTTTTTTGGAAAAACGGCATAAAATAGGCAAAAAAAGGTTTTTTTCGACAAGACTTTTCAACATTTCCAACATTTTTGATGTTAAAAACTTTTTTTGATAAATTCTTCATTTTCTACATATTTCCCTCTTGACAATAATTTTTTACGTGAGAATAAAATCCAAAAAATTCCATTTGCCACGCTTGGTAAAATGAATAAATGTATATTTTTAAAATGCTTTGATTTTGTGGAGCGTAACGCAAAAATAATGCTCATATTTCTTTTAAAAATGTAAAGGGACGCTATCTTAAGTAGAAAAACAATTAAAAAAAGAAAATCCCGTTTTTTCGGGATTTTCTCTGAATAGTTAAAGGTCAAAGGCGTCATCGTGTCCGTATTTGTATAATAACGCCTTGATTTTGCTTCTTTCGCTCTCATTTAAGCCTTTGCTTTCAATGAGTTTTCCTTTTACCGAATCAAAATCAAGCTCGCCCGAGTCTAATAGCTCTGCTATAGCGCATTCGATATCCTCGCGCCTATAGCCCCTTGCAATCAGGTACGGATAAATTTTCCTTTCCCCATACAAATTATGATTAGCCAGACGCAAAACGAAACGAGAAAGCTGCTGATGCTCGTCAATGTACCCGAGAGAAACCATTTTTTCTACGGTTTCTTCAGCCGTTTCCTCTCTGAAGCCGCGCTCTATCAGCTTTCTTTTAAGCGAGGCGCGATTGTTATCGCAATGCGCGAGTATCCTGTAGGCGACAGAAACGGCATCCTTGTCGTTTGCGCTGCGAGAAATAATTTTAAGGTCGTATTCAGACAGCTCGCAATTTACAGGAGGAGAGCCTATGCGCTCGTAATCGTCGGGGGTTATTTCGTATTTTCTTTTCCTTTTTGAATTTCTGTCCTGTACTAAAACAGTCAGTAAAAGATTTTGAGGATTTTTGCCCTCACCGATAGCAATTACGGTAGCCTTTTGCATAAAAACCTCGCGTTTCTTTTGAATGATGAAGAATGAAGAATTGCCTTGATTTTCGTCTGAACGAAAATCTTCTTTTTATAGAAATGTATTTTTTTGACTGATTATTCGTCGTCGCCCTCTAAATCGCGAAGGTCAAATTCGTCGCTTCCGTCGTCTGAGGTGTTATCCTCCATAGAGACCTCTGAAATGCGAGATTTCACCTTGCTTTCAATATCAGCGAAGAGCTGAGGATCCGACTCGAGCAAGAGCTTTACTCTCTCCTTGCCCTGACCTATTCTTTGTCCGTCGTAAGAGAACCAAGAGCCGCTTTTCTCAATTATGCCGAGCTGAATACCGAGATCGATAATCTCGCCCGATTTTGAAATTCCTTTTCCGTACAGAATATCGAATTCGGCTACCTTGAAGGGAGGCGCAACCTTGTTTTTTACTACCTTACAGCGAACACGGTTGCCGTAGATTTCGCTTCCGTTCTTGAGCACGTCGGTTTTTCTTATTTCAATTCTTACCGAAGCGTAGAATTTGAGCGCGCGTCCACCTGTGGTAACCTCAGGGTTTCCGTACATAACTCCGACCTTTTCACGAAGCTGATTTATGAAAATAACAATACAGTTACTCTTTGAAATTACGCTTGTGAGCTTTCTCATTGCCTGCGACATAAGTCTCGCTTGCAGACCGACGTGAGAAGCGCCCATATCGCCGTCTATTTCCTGCTTCGGTACCAAGGCGGCAACAGAGTCTATTACTATTACGTCAATAGCTCCCGAGCTTACGAGCGCTTCGGCAATTTCCAGCGCCTGCTCTCCGCAGTCGGGCTGTGAAACGAGAAGCTCGTTTATATTTACGCCGAGATGCTTCGCGTATATAGGATCAAGCGCGTGCTCGGCGTCTATAAATGCCGCCTCGCCGCCCTGCTTTTGTACTTCGGCTATAACGTGAAGAGCTACGGTTGTTTTACCTGAGGATTCGGGGCCGTATATCTCTATAATTCTTCCTTTCGGAACACCGCCTATTCCCAAGGCGTTGTCAAGAGTGAGAGAGCCTGTGGAAACCGAGCTTACGTTCATATTGAGGTTTTCGCCCAAGCGCATAATAGTACCCTTTCCACAGGTGCGCTCTATTCTTGCAATAGCGGTATCAAGCGCCGCCTTTTTATCGTTTACGATATCGTCGGTAACGTTAGTTTTCTTCTGTGCCATTTTTTTATCTCCTTGGATTTTAATCTTTTTATATGGTATAAATCAGAATTCAAGCTTCATAGCGCCACGCCTGATATTGAGCATCATACACGAGCCCTCGCCGAATACAGAGTCGAGAAGGGCGGCGTATTCATCGGCAAGGTCTTTTTTGACAAACGCTTGAATAGTTCCCGCAAAGCCTCCACCGTGTACTCTCCAGGCGCAGTCCTTTCCACCGAGCGCGCCCTCCGTTATGCAAAGCGCGAGAGAAAGCCCCTGCTCGTGTGGATTTGTTACTGTAAATACGTTTTGCAGATATTTGAAGCTTGAATTTCCCGATTCGAGAACGTACCCGAGAAAGCTCTCAAAATCGCCCGTCTCTAAAGCTTTAGCCTGCTTTTCAACACGGTCATTTTCACGAATGAAGTGAAGGGCTCTCATAATAGCTCTGTCAGAGCTCGCCGCACGCAAAATAGGAATGTTCTCCAAAATTTTTGCTTCGGTAATTCCGCGAAGAACCTCTTTTCCGAAATATGAAGCGACCTTTTTCATTTCTTCGGGGACAGACGCGTAATCGTCATTCAAATCTGCGTGGTTGCCCTTTGTGTTTACAATGCAGAGCTTATAGCCCGCTTCGTCAAGAGAGAAGCTTATAGGCTTGACTATGGGGCTCTTGGGGTCGTCAAAATCAATATAAACAAAGCCGCCGACAGCGCAAGCCATCTGGTCCATGAGCCCGCAGGGCTTTCCGAAGAATTCATTTTCGGAATACTGAGAAATCTTCGCTATCTCCTGAGCTGAAATTGCTCCGTCATTATAGAAATGATTAAGTATGTTTCCTATCATTACTTCAAACGCGGCAGACGAGGAAAGGCCTGAGCCCTTTAATACCTGCGTCGTTGTATATGCGTCAAAGCCGCCGACGTTATGGCCGTTTTTAGAAAATCCGTCGCAAATGCCCGCAATCAGGGCGCGGGAATTGAACTTTTTGAAGTTGTCGGGATCTGATACCAAGGAAAGATCCGTTTTATCTTCACTGTATCCCTCACTTTTGATTCTCACGAAGTGGGAGTCGGTTTTTGCGGCAACAGCGATAATGTCTCTGTCTATAGCTCCCGCCAAAACACAGCCGTGGTTGTGGTCGGTATGATTTCCCGAAATTTCACTTCTGCCGGGAACAGAAAAAACTGAAATATCCTTGTTTGAGCCGTAAAGCGAGCAGAATTCATTTATAGCCTTTATTATTCTTTCCGTTTGAGAATTGATATCGGTGTAAAGGCCCTTGTATTTTTTGAGTGCGCCGTCATTAAGAAGTGAGATGAGTTGTTTGGCTTGCATAAGGTTCTCCTATATTATTTGTAAATTTTTCCGTTAAAAAGATTTGTTCCGTAAACTATGACGTTGTCGTTTCGCTTTAAAGGATAATATTCCTTTCCGTCTATTTCGACAGACTCGCCATTCTCGCTTACGTAATAATATTCTCCCGCGTCGCCTTTTATGGTTACGCTTCTCATATAGACTCTTCCGCCGACAAGAATATAGACGAAGGTCTTTTGGTCTACGACTCGCACAGACGAGCGTGGAATCTTTAAGCCCGACACCGTTTCCGAGCACACCGTAATCTTCTGCTGTCGCAGATAGTTGAAGTCAGATGGCATTCTTGTGCATTTGAATATAAGCAGGGAAGAGCCCTCCGAATTATCGGTTGCGATTCTTTCAAGAAGCGCGGGCAGAGTTATATTCATATTCTGAATGAAGCTTATGCTGTATTCTTTTCCTATAGAAAAGCTTCCCGTCAGATTATGCTCTATTGGGCATACAAGATACCATTCAAAGCTCGAAATTATCTTTCCCACCGTGTTATGCGAAAGCGACGCGTTCTGTGAGTCGTCTCTCATTTTGAAAAAGTCGGTGACCGAAAGGGCTTCTACCTTGTCAAAGTCAAAATATTCCTCATATCCGTCGCACCGAGATGAAAAGTATCCCTGAGAGTTGGCCCTTACAGACTGTATGGGATGGGGAAGCGCGAGCGAAAGCGCGGCCTTTTTTTGAGAAAGCATATCTATATATTCAAAAAAGCTTTTCTTCGAGTCCATTCTTAATTGCCGCTTCGAGAGGGCTGAGAGCAGAGCGTCAGAGCCCGAAATAGCGCTCTTGACGTCACCTGTGGTTACGTAATAATTCACGTCCGACAGAGCCTTCGAGATAGAATTATCAATAGACGCAATATCTGTAAAAATCATAGAGCTTGCGCTCACCTCAGATAAAATACCAATTTGTCTGTCTATTTCTGCAATCTCATCTATTAGCGAGACGTCCGTGCCGTTTTGATAAATATTCGCGACGACGGTAGTATCCGTTACCTTTTCGTTTTCTTCTGCCAGATATGAAACTATTCCGTCATAATTGCTTGTGATAACGCTTTCGTCTCTGAAAATATAGGCGTCAAGCGTTACGTTTTTTTCTCCTACCGAATAAAGCGCGGCTTCGGTTTCAAGCTTGCTCTGAAATCCGTTTGATGCGTGATATATAAGATAAAATATAAGAAAAAACGATACGGCAAAGTATGCGCAGCTACGCAGAGAGCGAAGCAAGGTTTTTTTATCTAATTCGATATTGAACTTATATATTTTCAAGCTGTATTCTCCGTTTTGGTTTTGCCCTTGTTTACTGAATGAATTCCTTTACTCTGGTTTTCATTTCGTCGCAAAGCTCGGATACCCCTTTGAGCTTACCGCCCTTGTCGGCTACCAACGGAATAATTCCGCTCTGCGCGGAAAACCAGGTAAGCTGTCGCTTGGCGTAATGGCGCGTAGCGAGCTTTATTTTTTCTATCGCCTCTTTTTCTGTCGTTTCGCCACGTAAAAATTCAAGATATTCCTTATATCCTATGGCCTGCGAGGCTGTGTTGTTTTCCGAGAGGTATCCGTTCTTTAATAGGAATTCGGTTTCCTCTCTGAGTCCGTCTTCTATCATCTTATCTACCCTTTGGTCTATTCTGCTATAAAGGGTATTTCTGTCCTCATATACAATGCAAAAGCAAAGCAGATCTATTTGCGGGGAGATCTCTTTACTCTCTCTGTCCCATTCGCTTTTTGTTTTTCCTGTCGCGCGATATATTTCAAGCGCGCGTATAACTCGCTTTACGTTGTTTTTGTGAATCGCTTCGGCAGAGCTCTTGTCAACGGAAAGCAGCATCTCATATAAAACGTCTTTCCCGTTTTCAGTCTTCGATATTTCGAGAAGCTCGTTTCTGTAGGATTCGTCTGCTTTACTCAGAGGCGTATGCCGACCCGACCTCACGGCCTCTAAATAAAGTCCTGTTCCACCGCAGAAAAGCGGCAGCTTGCCTCTTTTTTCTATAGAAAGCGCCGCTTCATACGCGTCCTTTGCATAATCTGCCGCGCTGTATGACTGATCGGGAGATAGAAAATCCATCATATGATGCGGAATCGCCTTTTGCTCATCTGCTGTTGCTTTCGCTGTTCCTATATCCATATGCTTATATATTTGCATAGAATCGCAGCATATAATTTCACAGCCAAAGCGACGAGCGGCTTCTATCGAAAGAGAGGTTTTTCCGCTTGCGGTTGCCCCGACGATTGAAAGAGCCTTCATTATGATGTTTCTCCTTTGAATCAGTGTTGTCCTCATTATAGGGATGGTCTAAAAATCAAAAGGTCTTTTTGGCAATAAATTCTATGACCTCGTCGTGATACGGCATCGAAGCCGTAGTTCCGTTTTTCTGTATAGTAAGAGATACCGCCGCGTTTGCATACTTGCAGGCGGGAATAATGTTTTTTCCGTTTCTTATGTATTCGAGTATCAAGGCGGCGCAGAAGACCTCGTCGGATGCAGATAGGTCAAGTGAACGCACGGTATGCGATGAGACTATATGATAGTGCTTTCCGTCATAGATAAAAGCGCCCTTTTCGCCCATGCGTATAACGTAATACGAAGCGTTAACGTGCTTTTGAAGCTGTATAGCTATACGCAGTGCCATATCCGAATTCATCGGCGCGAATCCCGCAAAATCTATGGCGTCCGCTTCATTTATGCAGAAAATATCCACAGGCGGCAATTGCGACATAGGATAATCGCTTTTGAATGGGGAAGCGTTAAATAAAACGGGAATAGAGTGACGGTATGCGTATTTGATTATTGTTTCGGCGACAGCGTAAGAAAGCTCCAAGTCGATATATACGGCCTCGGGCTCACAGGACATAGCGCGCAAAGCGTCCTCAGGGGTAACGTTTGCGTTCGCCCCCCTATAGAGAATCCTGCGTTCGTCGGCATCCTTCTCGTCTATTGTTACCGTGACGCCTGTGCGAAGGCTTTTGTCGATTTCAAGATAAGAGATATCTATTCTTGATTCCTTATAAAGTCTGGCAAGTCTCTTTCCGTAGGCGTCGTCGCCCACTCTCGCGCAGAGAAGCGCCTTTGAATCAAGACGTGAAAGCGCAACCGAGACGTTGGAGGCTTTTCCTCCGTTCGTTACCGTTACACCTCCGTCGTCTGACAGGGATTCTCCCGGCGCGGGGATCTGCGCCATATCCATATTGACGTAGACGTCGGCGCTGCCTATTGCCAGTATTTTTTGTTTCATCTGTTTTTTTCCTCCAAGATGAATAAGATGATTAGAGCTTTATTATGTTCACGCTATGCCCGTCTAAAAGCTCGGCCTCTCGCGAGTGACAGGTGAAAAGAAAGGTCTGTATGCTATCCTTAGACAAATCCTCTAAAAGCAAGAGAATCTGCTCGGCTCTTTCTCTGTCCTGAAATACCAAGCTCTCGTCAAGGCAAAGCGGTATTCTTTCGTGGCACAAAAGGTTAATGAGCGCAAGTCGCATTGAAAGGTAAATAGCGGCCCTCGTGCCGTGGCTTAACGCCTCGGGGGGTCTTGTAGCATTATCGTACGTGTAGCTGAGCGAAAACGAGGGGGATACTCCTATTTGCGAATATTTTCCAGCAGTTATTCTCTCTGTCGCTTGGCAGGCGTATTCGCTCAATTGTGGCGAAAGTCCTTGACGCAGCTTGTCAGACGCACCGTTTATCGCTTCTGCTGCCAGCTTGTACGCATCATATTGCGCGCGAAGCCTTGAGAGTCTGTCCTCATATTCGTCGATACGTTCCTTGATTTGAGAGGGCGACGTGGCTTTCGCCTTTAATGCGGCGTGCTTGCTTCTGAGGTCCTTTTCCTTTGAAAGCAAGGCCTTTTGCTTCTCCTGATAAAAAAGTAAAGCTTTGTTTACATTACTTATATCTATACCCTCGACCGTTTTTCTGCGCTTGGGTGTCAGAAATTCATTCAACTCATTCTCGTCAAATTCAGAAAGACGGCAAGAAAGCTCATTTATCGCCGTATCGAGCTTTAAAATCTCTCTGTCGAGATTTTCCTCCTGAATGCGAAACGCCCGTACGTCGTCGATAACGCTTTCTAAAAGCTCGTTTGCTTCTTCGTTTCCCTGAGGAAGAGATTTTCCTGTGCGTAAAAGAAGCTCGTCAAGCTCTGCCACTCTGCTTTTGTATAAGGCGGCAAGCTCGGAAATATTCTTTCGGGCAAGCTCAAGTGCGGGCAAATTGCCGTAAAGCTCTTTTTCCTTTTCCGACACGCTCTCAAGCAACGATATGAAATCCTTTCGAACTACTGTATTGAAATACGAGTAGAGCGCATTGCATTTTCGCCTCTTTGATGAAAAAAGGGCGAATGAAATAACCGACGCGAGCAAAGAGGCAAAAGAACCTATAAATAACGCGTCAAGCTCCAAAATCGACGCGAGTCTCAAAGCGGCGAGAAAAACGGAAGCAGTGAGACTCAAAAGCGCGAGTGAAATAAAGGCTTTTTTGCCCTTATAAAGAGAATTTTCCTTTCCCCTCAGCGCAGACACTCCGCCGTTTTCCGCCGCTTTTTCCAAAAAGGTCGCATATTCGGGGGCAAGCTCGGTTTTCGCTTTACATTCTCTTTCCGCTTTTTTTGCATTTTCTATGCTTATTTTGGCGTCGTCTATTCTCTTGGCGGCGACTGTAAGCTCGGATATATAAGATGCGTCGGGACAAAAGCCGTTTATCGTGTTGTCGTTTATAAGCGACTCCTTTTCGTTTTGAAGCAGAGTCCTTTTTTCTTCGAGAGCGTGAAGCTTTTGGAAGGCGTCGTATATCTGTAGCTTTTTGTTTACGTCGAGAGATAAAGAAAGTTGCTCTATCTCTTTAGAGGTTTGGGATAATTCCTCCGACGTCTTATTTAAGAGTGCCTCCGTTGCGAAGACCTGTTCATTTTCCGAGACGGCAATATCGAGATTGCGTTTTAGCTCGGCTGTTTTTTGGGAGAACTCGTATATCTCTCCGCCCTTCTCGTTTTTATGAAGCAGGGCTCGACGCGCTGAATCTATTTTGTCAAGCGCGCGCTGAACGCCAACCTTTTCATCTCCCGAAAACAGCATGTTTTCTATGGCCTCGCTTATAGCGACGCCGTCAACCGACGAGTCGGAAATCTGATTTACAAAGGCTATTTTGTCAAATAGCTCTTCAGGCAGATTGTAGAGTACTTCGCCTGCCTTTTGCTTCGGGAAAACGGGGGAGTTGTCCGAGAGGTCTGTAATAGAGGAGGAATCCCTGTATTGCTCTTTTCCCGATTGAGAGGAGACGAGTATGGTTTTTCTGTCAATGCGGTATCTCTTGCCGTCATCGGAAGAGACAATCATACTGCCCTGAGCCGTGCTTGTATCCCAGCTTATGTATCTGCGCTTGTCGGAAATGGACGTAGCGTCGCTTTTTCCCGAAAAGCCGTAGAGCATATATCGGATAAAGGCGGCGATGGTGCTTTTTCCCGATTCATTTTTTCCTTCTATAACATTCAGTCCGTTTTGGAAATCGAGCTCGGTATTTCTGAGCTTTCCGAACGAGACTATTGAAACGTGTTCTATAAGCATGCTTTTACCTTTCAGCACCCGACAAGAATTTTATGGTTCTTTCGACAGAGTCCTTTGAATTATACCAGGGCTCGTCCTGATAGCGATAATCGAATTTCTTGCAAAAATGAGAAACGTCATTTTGAAGCGTATCAAGATAAGAAAGCTCAAGGGCGGAAATATCCGAATAGAAATCCGAAAATTCCTTCTTTGAGAGCTTGTTTTTTGCGTAGCTTATAATTTCACCGTAATGAGGCAGACAGAAGTAGGGCTGTTCCTTCAGTTTTTTTACAAATTCTCTGTCGCTCTGATACAAAAGCACGATAGTGGATATCATATTCTTCATATGGTGTTCTGTTCTCCTGCATATGTAACAGGATTTTTTTAGTCGTTCGAGCGATTTCATAGGAAGATTTCCCTTTCCCGTCAAAAGAGAAGTAAGGCCCTTGTCGGAAATGTCGCTTTTCACCTTGTCGAGATGACTCTCCATTATAAGAGCGAGTCCCAATCTGTTCTGGCGTGAAAACATCATATCGAAATGTGTTCCGCAGAAGCCCTCCTTGTTCGTCATTATGCGAATATCAGGCTCCATCATAGAAGCGCCTAAAATAATGTCAAGTTCATTTTCCTGCAATTTTCTGTAAAGAGCGCAAACAGGACAACCGCATTCCGATTTTCCTCTGAAGGCGTCGAAGGTCTCGTTCACGGGTATGGTATAAATTTGTTCCATAATTGTTCTCCTTAAAGAAATACAGTTGATTTTTTCACAAATATGTTGTATAATTGAATTCATCAAATAAATATATTTATCTAATATATATTATACAATAGATTTCGCCCGATTGCAAGTGGCGAAGCAAGGTATTTTCACATTTTTATATACGGAGAGAAAATATGCAGCAAATTTTTTGTTACGGAACTACAGAAAAAGGGAAAAATGCGCTTTTTTTGTCGGGGCTCGGAGATTATTCGCTGTCCGACACTCTCGAATGCGGGCAGTGCTTTCGTTTCGATAAAGTTGATTCTCCCGAATACGAGTGCGAATACTCGGGAGTCGTCGGTTCAAAGCATCTTCATATTGCTCAGAGAAAACGGGGAGAGCTTATTTTCTTCAATACCGACATAGAGGAATATAATTCCGTATGGAAAAAATATTTTTCCTTAGACGTAGACTGGAAAGGCGTAAAGGAAAGCGTACTTTCCTCGCTTCCCGATAACGAGGTCTTGAAAGCGGCGGCAGAGGTCGGACGGGGAATAGCTATTTTACGGCAGGATATGTGGGAAGCGCTCTTCTCCTTCATCATTTCGCAGAATAACAATATTCCGAGAATTAAAAAGATAATACGGCAAATCTGCTTCCTTTACGGGAAAAAGTGCGCCTCCCTCTGCACCGAGTGCGCCGAGTGTGGAAATTGCTATTCTTTTCCGTCTCCCGAAGATATTCTGTCTTCCCCCGAGAAGCTGAACGAAGCGAAGGTCGGCTTCAGATACAGGTATCTTATTGACGCCGCAAAAAAGGTCGCAAGCGGAGAAATAGACCTTGAGTCACTAAAATATCCCGCTGATTTCAACTACGCGAAAAACGAGCTTTGTAAGATTTGCGGCGTTGGCGAAAAGGTCTCCTCATGTATACTTTTGTTTGCAGGAAATCACTTGAATGCATTTCCTGTGGACGTTTGGGTTAAGCGCGCAATTGACGAATATTTCGATGGAAATCTCGATTATAAAAGGCTGGGAGATTACGCGGGTGTCGCTCAGCAGTACATCTTTCACTACATAAGAAATAAGCAGAAAAAATAATATCAGTATAAGGGGCGAAAAAAATGAGAGTTTTGGTTTTATCAGTCACAACGGGAGAGGGACATAATTCTACCGCCAAGGCATTAAAAAAGCAGTTTGAAATTATGGGGCACGAGTGTATGGTGCTTGATACCTATCTTAATATAAATAAAGGCCTTTACGACGTTGTCTCCAAGGGATATCTGCTCACGGTGGATAAGTTCAAAAAGCTGTATTCCAAGGTATATACTAAGTTAGAGTCAAGAACTAAGAATTCCTATGAGACAAGTCTGCCCAGAATCGCGAATCGCGTAATTGCGACAAAGACGTACAAAACGATAGAGGAGTACGCGCCCGACATTCTCATCTATACGCATCCGTTCTGTGGAATTTTAGTCGACGTAATAAAGCAGAAAATGGAAATGAGCGTAACGGCCATCGGCATTGTAACCGATTACGTGATGCATCCGTTCTGGGAGGAGGCTCTGCGCACGAATTATATCGTAATTCCCAATGAGCTTCTCATACCCGCCGCAGAGCGAAAGGGCTTTAAAAAGGAACAGATACTGCCATACGGCATACCGATAGACCCTAAATTCGCAAATTCCACTCCGAAAGCAGAGGTACGCGCAAAATTAGGCCTTGACGTCGGCAAAAATACCGTTTTGATTATGGGCGGAAGTATGGGATACGGCTCTCTTTGCGATACCATAAAAAAGATAGACGAGCTTGAATTGGATCTGCAGATAATATGCGTATGTGGAAACAATTCCGAGCAGAGAGAAAAAATAGACGCCTGTACCTTCAAAAAAAAGGTTCTTAATTATGGATACGTGACCAACGTAGATGAGCTTATGGATGCATCCGACTGTATTGTTTCCAAGCCGGGCGGACTCACAACGAGCGAAACTCTTGCGAAAAGGCTTCCTATGATAATCTGCGATCCCATTCCGGGACACGAGCAGAGGAATGCCGAATTTTTGCAGAATAACGGCGTCGCTATGGCGCTCGGAGGCGCATATTCGGTAGTAGATGCGATTCATCAGGTTTTCTCGGTGCAGGGAAGAATAGATGATATGAGAAATAGTATAGACATCATAAGAAAGCCGAATTCGACTGAGGATATCTGTAAATTTGCAGAGGAGGCCTTTAAGCGTGAAAAGCAGGAATAAAAAAGTATTATTTATCTGTGTTTTTTTGCTCTGCTTTATGCTTTTTTCACTTAACGCTTTTGCGTCCGATACGGGAGAGGGCAGTGACCTCGCTATAGATTTTGCGAATGAAGGCTCGTCCGAACAAAGCAAGAATAGCGTAATCTCTTTTGAGGGCTTTCTTGAAAATGTGAAAAAATCGAGCGATTTTCTTTCCTCTCTTGCAGAGGGGAAGCTTCACACGGTTTACGCAGTTCTTTTGCTCGTAGCTTCTATTATTATCTGTTTCTTTGCGTATAAATTTTTGAAATACTGCATGGGAATTTCCTGCTTTGGAATAGGAATATTCGCGATAGTCTTTATATCCGATAAAATGTCACTTCTTTCGTCGGGCAAAAACAAGCTTATCTGCCTTTTGTGCGCGCTTTTCATAGGACTTCTTCTGTCGGCAATAGCTTTTTGTCTGCCGAAGGCGGGAATATTCTTCTTTTCGGGCGCTTCGGCCTACGTAATACTGTCAGGCTTGAAAATTCCACTCGTCGCCACCTTGCTTGTCGCATTTGTCACGGCTCTTATAGCGGCGCTTCTCGTGCGCGTGGCTGTTATAGTAATTTCGTCAGGCGTCGGAGGGCTTCTGTCGGGCGCGATCATCTGTTCTTTCATCAAATCGGTCACACTTCCATATTTCCATATTCCCTTAGGACTCGTCCTTTTTGTACTTGGAATGACCGTCCAGTTTTCAAATGAAAAGGGCAAAAGGAGAAGCAGAAGAAATAATGACGAGCAAGAAAGCGACTGAATAGAAGAAAATAATTTGAAAATAAAAAAGCCGACGCGGAAATAAATCCGTATCGGCTTTTTTCTGACTGCGAAAGCAGTCTTTTTTTATTAGTGAACGATGCAACGCTCGGTATCCTGATCGAAGATGTGCATTCTGCTTGCGTCAACTGCAACCTGGATAGAGTCGCCTGCGCGAGCTGTAGAACGCGCGGATACACGCGCGATAATGTTCTTACCGTTTGTAGCGTCCTCCTGACCGTCAAAGCTGAGGTAGAGATAAATCTCTGCGCCCATAAGCTCGGTAACGTCAACTGTAACGTTCATTACGCTGTCGGGCATAGAAGCGAGGTGCGCAGGATCGTCGTGGATACATTCGGGACGGACACCTATAATTACGTTCTGGCCGATGTATTCCTTAAGAGCGGGGTTGTTAGCCTTGTCGGCGGGAACCTTGATAGAGTTCTTACCAAAGGTTACGTAAAGGTCTGTATCCTTCTTTTCCAGCTTGCAGGAAATGAAGTTCATCTGAGGAGTACCTATAAAGCCTGCAACGAAAAGGTTAACAGGATAATCGTAGAGGTTCTGAGGAGTATCAACCTGCTGGATAAGACCGTCCTTCATAACAACGATACGGGAAGCCATCGTCATAGCCTCTACCTGGTCGTGTGTTACGTAGATAAACGTAGTCTCAACCTTCTTGTGAAGCTTTGTAAGCTCGGTTCTCATGGATGCGCGGAGCTTAGCGTCAAGGTTGGAAAGCGGCTCGTCGAGCAAGAATACCTTAGGATTACGAACGATAGCGCGACCAAGCGCAACACGCTGCTTCTGACCTCCGGAGAGCGCCTTCGGACGTCTTTCGAGCAAGTGGTTAATATCGAGTATACGAGCAGCCTCTTCAACACGGCGCTTGATTTCTTCCTTCGGAACCTTACGGAGCTTCAAGCCGAACGCCATATTTTCAAATACTGTCATATGAGGATAAAGAGCATAGTTCTGGAAAACCATCGCGATATCTCTGTCCTTAGGAGCAACGTCGTTTACGAGTCTGTCGCCTATAAAGAGCTCGCCCTCGCTTATCTCCTCAAGACCTGCAATCATACGAAGTGTGGTGGACTTACCGCAACCGGAAGGTCCAACGAGAATAAGAAATTCCTTATCCTTGATTTCAAGGTTGAAATCGGATACGGCGGTAACGCCGCCGGGGTATTTCTTGTAAATGTGCTTTAATGATAAACTTGCCATTTCATATACCTCCTGAATGGTTATGCTAATTTTAGTTTTTACTATGATATTATACCAATTTTTTTCGAAAAATAATAGTGATTATTCGCACAAACTTTCGGCTAAACTGTTGTGAAAGTTGCACAAAAATAATGCTGATTCAGTACGGGCGAGCCAAAAGATTAAGAAATTAAATCTAATAAATTAGAATTATTCGACTACCGCCATATTTTTACAGCTGAGCGCAATTCTGTTCTTCACTAAATCCACGCTCTTTATACGTACCTCGATAACGTCTCCGACAGAGACCATTTCGCTCGGGTGCTTTATATATTTGTCGCTCATTTCGGAAATGTGGAGAAGTCCGTCATAGTGAACGCCGATATCCACAAATGCGCCGAAATCGACAACGTTCCTTACAGTACCCTTTAAGAGCATATCGGGCTTTAAGTCCTTTATATCGAGCACGTCTGTGCGCAAGCAGGGAGGGGGCAGGCTGTCACGGATATCACGTCCTGGCTTCTCAAGCTCTGCTATAATATCGAGCAGGGTGGGCTCGCCGCAGCCAAGCTCTTCGGAAAGCTTCGCCGTGCCTCTTATCGTCGCCTTTGCTCTCAATGCCGATATGTTGCCGAGCTTTACGTCCTCCTCGGAATAGCCAAATGTCGAAAGCAACGATTTCGCTATCGCGTAAGACTCGGGGTGGACTCCCGTATTATCAAGAATTTCATTCGAGCCCGAAACACGAAGGAAGCCCGCGCACTGCTCAAAAGCCTTCGCGCCTATCTTGGGCACCTTGAGTATCTGGGCGCGGCTTGTAAATTCGCCGTTCTGCTCACGGTAGGTAACGATATTTTTTGCCGCAGTCGCGTTTATGCCCGAAATGTGAGAAAGCAGGGAATGAGACGCTGTGTTTATGTCAACGCCGACGCTGTTTACGCAGTCCTCGACAACGCCGTCAAGCGCTTCGGTGAGACGGGCTTGCTTCATATCGTGCTGATACTGTCCGACGCCTATAGCCTTAGGG
>JAZQGJ010000092.1:0-36526 GCA_045539995.1 Eubacteriales bacterium | reverse complement strand
CCTGCGCGTATAGCGGCAAGGGCAGGCGCAAAATGGTCTCTATCCATGGTGGCAACTATAGCTGCATCAGCGATTTTCCCCTTTGCAATTAAGCCCTCCCAGCTCTCAAAGCAAAGCTCGTCGGGAATATCGAACATTTTCTGTATATTCTCTCTACGTTCCTTTATCGGCTCAGCGACGGCAACGACTCTTATTCCGTCCTTCATCGCCTTACCTAATCTGGAATAACCCGTACCGCGCAAGCCTGCGCCTATAAGTATAACGTCTTTCATAATTCAAGCACACTCCTTAAAAATATTTTGTTAATTTTTTTACTGTGTATTGACAAAACTCTGATTATATTATATCATATAGTAGGGATTTTTCAAGTGGATATTTTAATTGCTTTGTGTACTTTTTAACTGTGCGGAGGAAAAAATGGAGGCTAAAAATTATTATTCTTATACTGACGCGGCTATAAATCCTAGTAGCGCCTGCAGCAGAAAAAGCGAGGAAGCGCCATTTATTGTCAACTGCTTTGGAATTTTTTGCGGAAATCACAAATTCAGCACGAAGAATACACGAAAAGACTTCTATCTGCTTATTCCGATAGAAGGAAGCTTTCAAGTATATCTTAACGGCAAAAATGAAACCATCACCGCAACAAACGCAATAATTTTCCCGCCTGACGAGGAATATATATACTCAAAAAAAACGCAGGAAAACGTATATTATTTATGGGCGCATTTTACAGGCTCTCACGTCGCTTCTCTTATGAAAAAGCTCGGCTTGCCACTTAATACTATTATGGAAAACGTTGATTGTGGGGCTGCGCTTAACGCCTTTGAAAAGGCTTTTGAGCTTACCCTAAAAAAAGGTTGCTTTCTTGATGACGAGCTTTCCCTTTTCATAAACGATATGCTGATAAAGATAGCTAAATGCTTGAAAACGGACAAGAATGAAAAGAGCCTTATAAAAAGTCTTACGATAATAAACGAGAGCTTTTCCTCCGATATACCTATATCAGAGCTTGCGCGCGCCGAAAACTTGAGCGTATCAAGATATAATTACGTCTTCAAAAAAAGCATAGGCGTTTCCCCCTTGAAATACATAACCTCACTGAGAATAGAAAAAGCGAAATATCTCTTAAAAAATACCGAGCTTTCAGTCGTAGAGATATCACGCGAGTGCGGCTACTCAGATTCTCACTTTTTCCACAGAATATTTAAAAATGAGACGGGGATAACCCCCAAGCAATACAGACAAAGCTAAAAAAACACTTGGCGCGTGTCAGGACGACTGCGTGTCAAGTGTTTTTTTATCAGCGCAACTGTATTGCCAAACCCAAAAGAGCTGCCGTCAAGGTTGGAATAACGATGAGCAAGCCGTTTCGGCAAAACTGAATAAAAGTAAATTTTACGTTCTGCTCTTTTAATATCTGTCCCCACATAATTCCCGCCAAAGCGCCGATGGGAGTAAGATATGCGCCGAGATTAGAGCCTATCACCGTAGCGTAAGCGCCGCCCATTCCCGCGCTTGAAGCGTTTAATACCGAGCCGAACAAAACGCTCATAGGAATATTATTGACGAGGTTAGCAAACAGGGTGGAAAGAATTCCGTATGTAAATATTGGGTTTTGCCCCTCCAAAAGCGAAGCGACGGCGGCAGAGACGCCGTTATAGCTGAGCGCCTGTACCAGAATAAACATCGAAAGCATAAAAGGCAAAAGCGACCACGGAATACGCAATAGCGTGTTCAGAGCGCCCGATTTTCTGCCTGTAAAAATCTTATAGACAAGCGCCGAAGAAAAGAGTAAAAGCGCGAAAAAGACAGCTATATGCCACATCTCAAACGGTAGAAAGTCGGAAAGCGCAAGGGTGACAGTCGCCAAGACAAGACAGACACCTCCGATAATCGCTCTCGGCATATCGAGCGCAGTTTCCTTTTTTTCGGGATTTATTTCACATTTAAGCTGTCGTCTGAAAATGAAAAGCATAACCAAAAGCGCTGTAATGCCGCCAAAAAGCGAGGGTAAATACATAACCTTTAAATATTCTATAAAGCCTATTTCCGAGGCAAGCGAAAGGTATACGTTAGTCGGATTTCCTATTATAAGCAGCATAGAAAAGGTATTGGCTGCAACGAATTCCGCAAAAAGATACGGGATAGGGGAAATCTTTGCGCTCTTGCAAAAATAACAGAGAAACGGGGTAAATGTGAGTATTACTATATCGTTCGAGGTAAAAACGGTGAGCACGGAAACAAGCGCGTACAGAAGCAAAAAGAGATATATCTGCTTACGCTTTACGTACCTTGTCATCCTTATAGCAACGTAATTGAAGAATCCAGCCTCATCAAGATAGACCGACAAAGCGGACATTGAGAAAAAGAGAGCTACAATCTTCAGCGGATTCACCGCGCTTTGACTGAACAGGAGAGCTTTCGCCTCAGACAAGGGCAGAACTCCCGTGAGCAAGACTATTATCGCGCCAAGCGCCGTTATCAAGGGATAAAGCGGAAATTTACACTTAGGCAGGACGCTGCCCTTAATTACCGTATAGATTACATCAATACAGGTAATCGTAACTATCGCTATACTTGCAACCATAAAATGCTACTCCATATAAAAGTTATATTTTTAATCGCACAGTTGTTTATTGTAGCACTTTTCTTTTCAAAAATCAATCGCTTTTTTGATTTTTTCGTTCTATTTTTCCGATTTATAGTCTTCGGCTAATTTTTTAAACGCGGGCAACGAATTTTTAATCTGCTCTGTAGTTACGCAGTAGGCTATTCTTACGTAGCCCCCGCAGCCGAAATCGTCGCCGGGAACTAAAAGAAGCTCGTATTTTTTAGCCCTCTCGTAAAATGCGTACGCATCATCCTCTAATGCCTTGACGTAGAGATAAAATGCGCCGTCGGGCTTTGCGCAGGTATATCCGTAGGAGGTCAGCGCCTCGTAGAGCAAGGTGCGGTTAGCGTCATATACGGAAATATCAGCAGTCTTTCCAAGACATTTAGGTATAAGGTGCTGGAAAAGAGCGGGCGCGCACACAAAGCCGAGCGCTCTGCCTGCCCCCAGAATAGCGGCATAAACGTCCTTTGCGTCCTTCGCTTTGGGAGAAACGGAAATATAGCCAATTCTTTCTCCGGGCAAAGACAAAGACTTGCTGAACGAATAGCAAACTATAGTATCATCGTAATAATTTGTAAGATAGGGCACCTTGACGCCACCGTAAACAAGCTCTCTGTAGGGCTCGTCAGAGACAAGATAAATCGGGTGTCCGTATTTTTCCTCTGCCCTTTTTAAAATCTCGCACATAGAAGCGACCGTGCTTTCGCTAAGAACGACGCCTGTGGGGTTGTTGGGAGAATTTACGATAACCGCCCTCGTTTTTTCGTTAAGCGCGTTTTCAAGGGCGCAAAGGTCAACCTGAAAATCGGGCGCAGGAGAGGAAACAACTGTGAGCTTGGCCCCCGCCTTTTCGACAAAAACTCTGTATTCTGGGAAAAAGGGCGAAAAGGCTATAATTTCCTCATCCGAATTCGGAGTGATGAGCGCATTAAAGGATATTGTAAGAGAAGCCGCCGCGCCAACCGTCATATATATAAGGTTGGGGTCTGCTTCGGTCTTATAGGTTTTCTCTATATAATCCGCAATCGCCGTGCGAACGCCGAGGTCTCCCTGCGCCGAGGTGTATCCGTGAAGCGCTGTGCTTTCTCTGTTTTCTATAAGCTCTTTTAAGGTTTCATTTACAATTGCGGGCGCGGGCACGCTCGGATTTCCTATGCTGTAGTCAAAAACCTTGTCCTCGCCTATCTCCGCCTTTCTCTTTTTCGCATATTCAAATATCTCTCTTATAACAGATTTTTTAACGCCTAACGCCTTCATTTTTTCAGATACCATAAAAACATCTCTCTTTCTAACTGTTTTTTTAATTAACGTCTATTTCTATTTGTCTAAAAAGTAAATAATAGTTTACTGTCAAGAAGGTCGAACGCTTACCTCTCCCGAAGAGAGCAGCGCCTTTTTGCCGTCATCAAAGACGACCTCTAATTCAAAATTATCGCCGAGTCCTATGACGGTTGCGGGTGTTCGCGAATCTCCCGATATGACTGTCACTCTTTCGCCTACAAAGCAAAGCCTTTCTCTGTAGCTTTTCATAAAAGGCTTATCCTCTATTTCCTTATAATAGGAAATAAAACGCTCGAGAATTTCTGCTACAAGACGGCTTCTCAATTCATAAAGTGGGGTGTCTGCGAGGTACGAGGCTACGTCTTTTATTTCTTCGGGGAAGCCCTCTTTTGACTGATAGACGTTTACGCCTACTCCTAAAATCGCGTAACGAAAGCAGCCGTTTTGGTCAAAAACGCCCTCGGTGAGTATTCCGCACACCTTTTTGCCCTCGCAAAGAATATCGTTTACCCATTTAATTTCGGTCTTTTTATGGCAGACGGTTTCGATTGCTTCAGAGACGGCGGCAGCCGCGGCGGTAGTTATATACAGCGCCTTTTCGGGTGAAAAGGCAGGACGAAGAATCAGACTCATATAAATTCCGCTATTCGCGGGCGAATAGAAGCTCCGTCCGAGACGTCCGCGCCCCTTCGTCTGCTCATCGGCTATAATTACGGTAAGCTCTCCGTTCCCATTTTCAGCGTATTCTCTTGCCAGACTGTTGGTCGATTCGGTTTTTTCAAAGGTGAATACGGAAAGGTCATTCGCATACCTGCGCATATATTTTTTAATGTCCGTTTCGTCTATGGGGAGATTGGAAAAATCCTCTTTTCTCATCGTTACCTCTTTTAGTCAGAGCCTTGGGCTTTTGCAAAAATGCGCGGTATCAAAATATACGGGCAGCTTCGCTCCATACGGCTGAGGGCAATACGTAATTTTATTTAATTCGGGGACGGGTAAAAAAGAATACTTAGGATTGTAGCCGAAAAGGTTGACGTAACACTCGATGTCGTCCCGTTCCTCTGTCATTGAGTCTAAGACGAGCAAAGCGGCATACGCGTCGTCTATTGACGTATGCGAGTTTACAGCCTTGTCCTCAAGAGCATATTCGCTTATGGCGTTACACAATTTATGAGGAAAGGACCGCCTGTCCTTGTAGATAGTCAATGTGTCTAAAAAGTCAAGAGAGGACATATCCAGATACTCTCCTGTCTTTTTCATCATTTGAGTTAAAAAATGTAAATCAAAGTTAGCATTATGCGCTACTACCAAATTATGCCCCTTGAAAATATCCGCGACCTCGCGCGCTACCTCGCCTCTGTCAAGACCACATTCGTTGAGCTTCTCGTCCGTAATTCCAGTAAGCTCAACGACTGCCGTGTCAAGAGGTCTGCCGAGATAAATATATCTGTCAAGCTCGCAGCTTACTTTGGGACAGTCGCGCCCCTTTATCTGCAAAAGAGATATCTCTATTATTTCGTCTTTAACGAAATCAAGCCCCGACGTTTCGGTATCAAATACGATAATGCTGTCGTAAATAGAAAGGAAATCCGAAAAATTACTCGAAAACTGCACAAATAAGACCACCTTTTTTATATTTACGAATATTTTATCACAAAAAATAAAAAATGTAAATAACTAAAAGTAAATACTTTAAATCTGCGACTTATTTTTTATATAATTTATTGAAAAATTCCTTCGTTTGTGATAGAATATAATAAACGACGAAAAAAGGTGGAAAAAATGAAAGAAATTTCAAGAATACAGAGCTTTTGTGTTGACCACGATAAAATTTTACCCGGAATCTACGTTTCACGCATTGACGGAGATATTACGACCTTTGATTTGAGGACGAGACGTCCTAACTGCGGCAGTTATATGGATTCCACAACTATGCATACGGTAGAGCATATGTTCGCCACATTTGTAAGAAATTCCGAAATAGGCGATAAGGTAATCTATTTCGGCCCTATGGGCTGCAGAACGGGCTTTTATCTGTTAATGAGAGACACCGACGTAAAAGAGGCGGTTTCAATAATAAAAACCACGCTTAAAAAAATTATTTCGTACGAGGGAGAGGTTTTCGGCGCTAGTCGCAAGGAATGTGGAAATTATCTTGACCTGAATCTCGACTGCGCGAAAAAGGAGTGCGAAAGCTATCTCGCAAATATAGAAAAATACAAAAAAACAAACGGAGTATATGATGAATAATAGGGCTGAAATCGGCATTATCTGCGCTATGCAGGTCGAAATTGACGGATATCTTTCACAAATGACCGAAGGGAATGAAATTACCGTTAGCGGCATACGCTTCTATTACGGAATCCTCGCAAAAAAAACAGTCGTGCTTGCGCTTTGCGGAATAGGCAAGGTTTTTGCCGCTATGTGCGCGCAGACGATGATACTCAAATTTTCCCCCAAGTGTATCATAAATACGGGAGTGGCGGGCAGCTTAAGCGAAAAAATAGGCATAGGCGGCACGGTTATCGCGAGTGAGGTCTTACAGCACGATATGGACACCTCTGCGATAGGCGACCCTGTGGGTATGATTTCGGGAATTAACGTAATAGAGCTTCCCACCTCTGAGCGTCTGACGAAAATTATGGCGCGCGCGTCGGAGGAATTGGGCTTTTCCTACATATTGGGCAAGGTGGCGTCGGGCGACCAATTTATCAGTACAAAAGAAAAAAAGGCTTGGATAAAGGACACCTTTGGCGCGTCAGCCTGTGAAATGGAGGGCGCGGCTATAGGTCAGGTCT
The DNA here is from genome assembly GCA_045539995.1 of Eubacteriales bacterium. Taxonomy (GTDB): domain Bacteria; phylum Bacillota; class Clostridia; order Oscillospirales; family CAG-272; genus UBA1740. Next base: position 29,833 of record JAZQGJ010000092.1, on the reverse strand, counting down.
GTTACGTGAATAACGTCGAGTTTTGCGTCTTAAGAGCAATTTCGGACGGCGGTGACGAAAACGCCTCGCTTGACTACCCGAAATTTGTAAGGGAAGCCTCAGCTCGCGCCGTCGCTATTATGTCCCAAGCTATTTCGTTTATTTAAAATATACAACAAAAAAAATACGCAGCTTTGGCTTGATGCTCGGATAGAGTATCAAGCCAAAACATTAAGGAAGAAACAAATCTTCAATCATTTTAAGAGAAAAAATTCATAAAATAGTCTCTTAAAATTTACTTGACTTATAAATATATAAGAGTTATAATTATTAAGTTGGAATTTTCGTGCTTTTACAGTATAAGAAAGGGTGATTTTATGTTTAAGAAAATGGTAGGCTGCATAAGAGAATACAAGAAGCCTACTCTGCTTACGCTTTTGTTTATCGTGCTTGAAGCAGTCATAGAAACGTTTATTCCGTTTATAACCGCGAATCTTGTGAACCGTATCAAAGACGGAATAGAAATGTCATACATATTGAAAACGGGCGCTTTGCTTATTGTCTTAGCCTGTGTTTCGCTTATGTGCGGAGGAATTGCGGGCTTTACTTGTGCTAAAGCCTCGGCAGGCTTTGCAAAAAATCTGAGAAGCGATATTTACCGAAAGGTTCAGAGCTATTCCTTTGAAAACATAGATAAGTTTTCGTCCTCGTCCCTGGTTACGAGAATGACGACAGACGTATCAAACGTGCAGATGTCGTTTATGATGATAATCCGTACGGCGATACGCAGCCCTCTTATGCTCATTTTCTCAATCATTATGGCGTACGTAATGGGCGGCGCGCTTGCCACCACGTTTGTCGTTATCGTTCCCGTTCTTGCTTTGGGTCTGTATTTGATAAGCAGAAAGGCTATGCCCGCTTTCCGCAGAGTCTTCAGAAAATATGACCGTCTGAATGAGTCAATAGAGGAAAACGTCAGAGGCATGCGCGTTGTAAAGGGATTTTCACGCGAGGAATATGAAAAGGAAAAATTCGGACGCGCGGCTGAGGATATCCGTATCGACTTCACACGGGCTGAGAAAATCGTAGCGCTCAACCGACCTGTTATGCAATTCTGCATTTATTTCAATATGATATTCGTCCTACTCGTCGGCTCTAAAATGACCGTCACAAGCGGCGGCGCGGAAATAGACGTTGGGCAGATATCGGCTATGCTCACATACGGCATGCAGGTGCTTATGTCGCTTATGATGCTTTCCATGATTTACGTAATACTCACTATGTCGGGCGAATCCATAAAGCGTATCTGCGAGGTCTTGGACGAGACTCCCGCCCTATGTAATCCCGAAGCCCCCGTAAGCGAGGTAAAGGACGGCTCTGTTGATTTCGACGACGTATGCTTCAAGTATTCTCTTAAAGCCGAAAGAAACGCCTTAGAGAACATAAATCTTCACATAAAGTCGGGTATGACTGTCGGTATAATCGGCGGTACAGGCTCAAGCAAATCGAGCTTGGTGCAGTTAATTCCCCGTCTCTATGACGTAACGGCGGGAAGCGTAAGGGTAGGTGGAATAGACGTCCGTGATTACGATATTGAAGCGCTTCGCTCGTCTGTCGCTATGGTCTTGCAGAAAAATCTTCTCTTCTCGGGAACTATAAAGGAAAACCTTCGTTGGGGTAATAAGGACGCAACCGACGAGGAGATCGCAGAGGCGTGTAAATTAGCCCAAGCCGATGAATTTATCAGGTCGTTCCCCGACGGCTATGACACGAAAATAGAACAGGGAGGCGCAAACGTCTCGGGCGGTCAGAAGCAAAGGCTTTGTATCGCGAGAGCGCTTCTTAAGAAGCCCAAAATTCTTATACTTGACGACTCGACAAGCGCAGTTGATACGAGAACGGACGCGCTCATAAGAGAGGGCTTTTCAAGCTACATTTCAGACACTACAAAGATTATTATCGCTCAGCGAATTTCCTCAGTTCAGGATGCCGATATGATAATAGTTATGGATAACGGCACTATTTCCGACGTGGGTACTCACGAAGAGCTGCTTCTAAAGAGCGAGATATATCGCGACGTTTACACTCAACAGATAAGCGGAGGTGAGGAAAATGAGTAAAAATATCAAGTCACCTCAAAAGAAAAAGCCGAACATGAAGGTGCTCGGACGGGTAATGAAAATGCTCTTTGAGTTTTATCCCGTTATGGTACCCATTACAATTTTCTGTATATTATTTTCGGCTGTTACCTCGTCAATTCCCGCATTTTTTCTGAAAAACGTAATAGAATCTATTGATAAATGGACTCGCACGTTCAACTGGGAAGCGGCATATAAAGAGATTCTGCCCTTGGTGCTTATCCTTGCAGGGCTCTACGTGCTGTCTCTTATCGCCATAACTCTCCAGACTATGCTTATGGCTCATATCACGCAAGGCTTTCTGTGCAAGCTGCGCCGTAAAATGTTCGACGGAATGCAGAATTTGCCTGTAAAATATTTCGATACAAATAAGCACGGCGATATAATGAGCCGATACACGAACGACATAGACGCTCTGCGCGAGCTTGTTTCGCAATCCTTGCCTGCGCTTTTACAGGCGTTTACCATTGTCGTATGTGTGTTTGGCATTATGCTTTACTTCAGCATCTGGCTTACGCTTGTGCTTCTTTTAGGCGTCGTCGCTATGATGCTTGTGTCCCGTAAGGTTGGCGGTGGCTCGGCGAAATATTTTATCCGTCAGCAGAAATCCATCGGACGTACCGAGGGCTTTGTTCAGGAAATAATGAACGGACAAAAGGTCGTCAAGGTCTTCTGTCACGAGGAAGAAAGCATCTCCGACTTTGACAAGATAAATAACGAGCTTTACGAGGACAGCTATCGCGCGCACGCATTTGCGAACACGCTCGGCCCTATCATAATGAATATAGGAAACGTCCTTTACGTTTTGATTGCTTTGGTGGGCGGTCTTTTCATAATTACGGAGGCCCCCAATCTCAGCCTTTCGAGAATGGCGTTCGATATAAGCATTCTCGTGCCGTTTTTGAATATGACAAAGCAATTTACAGGTAATATAAATCAGCTCTCTCAGCAGATAAACGCTATAGTTATGGGCCTTGCGGGTGGAGAAAGACTCTTTTCGCTTATGGACGAACAGAGCGAAGCAGACGACGGCTACGTAACTCTTGTAAACGCAAAGATAAATGAGGACGGAAGCATAACCGAAACCGACGAAAAGACGGGAACGTGGGCTTGGAAGCATCCCCACGGCGACGGAAGCCTGACGTATACTCAGCTTAAGGGCGACGTTCGCTTAAACGAGGTCGACTTCTCGTACGACGGTGAAAAGCAGGTGCTTTACGAGGTTTCCGTATATGCGGAGCCGGGTCAGAAGGTAGCCTTTGTAGGCGCGACTGGTGCGGGAAAAACCACTATAACCAACCTCATCAACCGTTTCTACGATATAGCCGACGGAAAAATACGTTATGACGGCATAAATATAAACAAAATAAAAAAAGCCGACCTTCGTCGCTCGCTCGGAATAGTATTGCAGGACACGAATCTGTTCAGCGGTACTGTACTGGAAAATATACGCTACGGCAGACTTGACGCAACAGACTCAGAATGTATTGAAGCGGCAAAGCTTGCTGGCGCAGATGACTTTATTAAGAGACTCCCCGACGGATATAACACTCAGCTTTCAAACAACGGCGCAAATCTCTCGCAGGGACAGAGACAGCTCATTTCGATAGCGAGAGCCGCCGTCGCCGACCCGCCCGTTATGATACTTGACGAGGCTACTTCCTCGATAGATACGAGAACCGAAGCGATAGTTCAACGGGGTATGGATAAGCTTATGGAGGGCAGAACCGTATTCGTCATAGCGCACCGCCTTTCTACAGTCAAGAATTCCGACGTGATAATGGTCCTTGACCACGGCAGAATAATAGAGCGCGGCAACCACGAGAAGCTCATCTCCGAAAAGGGCACCTACTACAAGCTCTACACAGGCGCTTTTGAGTTGGAATAAAAGGCCACTTTTATACAAACAAATTTTAGTATACAAAAAAGCAAGCAGTTTTTTGACTGACTTGCTTTTTTATTGTATTTTATTTAATAGAATTGCCTTTACCTCCTCGTAGGTGGGGGCGGCGTTGATTTTCGCGCGGACATCGGCTGCGCCCGACGTGCCCTTGATATACTCGGCTATCTGCTTACGTGATTCAAAGACGGCAAGGCGCTCGCCCTTGTCTTCAATTGCTAAGGCAAGCTGCAAAAGAGCCGTTTCTATTCTCTGCTTTTCGCTTATCGGGGGAATCTCTTTTCCCGAAAGAGCCGATATTATCTGCTCAAAAATGAAGGGATTTCCGACGGCGCCTCTGCCTATCGCTATGCCGTCGCATTTTGTTTCCTCTATCATAGAAAGAGCGCTTTTCGCGTCTACTATATCGCCGTTTGCGACAACGGGCACGGAGACGCATTCCTTTACTTTAGCTATAATTTCACGGTTGGCGTTGCCCGAATACATTTGTGTTTTCGTTCTGCCGTGAACGCAAATAAGAGAGGCTCCGCCCTCCTCTGCCGCCAAAGCGACCTCACAGGCGTTTATATTTTTCTCGTCATAGCCTGCGCGTATCTTTACGGTAACGGGCAAGCTTGACGCCTTCACTGTCGCGCGTACTAAGGAAAACACAAGCTCGGGATTCTTCATAAGATAGCTTCCCTCGTGATTTCCCGTAATTTTCGGAACAGGACAGCCCATATTTATATCTATGGCTGTAGGAAGCGCGCCCCTTGTATAGCCGTCGCATATCATTCCCGCAGCCTCTGCCATAACGGATTCCTCGTGCCCGAAAAGCTGTAAGGCGCAGGGAAGCTCGTCCTCGTGAATATAACATAGGTCTACCGTTTTTTTGTCCTTATAGGTAATAGCCTTGGCTGACACCATTTCCGTCGTCATATATTCGGCGCCGTACCTTTTACAGACAAGACGCATAGCCCTGTCCGAATATCCCGCCATAGGCGCAAGGCAAAGCCCGTATTTTATTTCTGTTTTTCCTATTTTAAAGCTCAAAACTTAAGCTCTCCCGAAACTATAGCTTTATCGTTTAATCGGTGCAAAACCTTTACCGTCTGAATGGTCGCTTCAAAATAAACGCGCGTGTCAGAGCCGCCCTCGCCTAACACAGCCACGTAAGAGGCAGGGCTTTTAGACGAGCCTCTGAAATCGTATATTTTTCCCGTAGAGGTGTTCTTTTCCGACAGCTCGGTCACGGGAACTATCTTTTTTGCTTCCTTTACCTTGAAGCGAAAAAGCTCTTTTTTCTTTTTCGGCGTATACGCCTTTACGAAAATCATTTCGCCCTTTTCTATTCTGTATTCATAGTCAAATTTTACGAACTTCCACGTAAAGAAAACAAACATCCAGACGAGGATGGGCATTATAGCGATTATCTGCGGAATACTTATCGCTACAGACATAGCCGAATACGCAAGAGCAAAAAGCACGTATGCGCACACGAGGGCTATTCTTTGCAGTCTGTTCTTCCCTTCTGCTTTTTTTGCAACGCCGAACTCGGCATAGTTGAGATTTTCTTCACTCATAATTATCTCCACCGATATAAAACTAAAGTTTATTCGTACTTTTTTATAATCGGTATTCCTTTTTTTATATTTTTGTGATATAATGAAATCAGTTAAATAAAATTAACGACACACACAAAATAATTATACTATCACTTTTATTACAAGTCAAGTGATTTTGGAGAAAAAACATGCGAAGAAGTGCTATACTGCCTGAATTATTATCGCCTGCCGGCTCATACGAAGCCTTGCTTGCCGCTATTGACGCGGGGGCAGACGCCGTATATTTGGGTGGCAAGGGCTTTAACGCGAGAGCATATGCTGCAAATTTCGATGAAGAGACGCTTTCACGGGCAATTAAATACGCTCATCTGAATGGCGTCAAGGTATACGTAACGTTAAATACCCTGTTATTTGACCGTGAGCTTTCGGCTTTCCTCGAATACGCAAGAACCGTTTACCGTTTGGGCGCCGATGCCGTAATCGTGGCAGACTTGGGCGCTATCTCGCTTTTGAGAGAGGAGCTTCCCGAGCTTGAAATTCACGCAAGCACACAGGCGTCGGTCCATTCTACGAGGGGCGCTGATGAGCTTTATAGGATGGGCGTATGCCGCACGGTGCTTGCCCGTGAGCTTTCATATGAAAGCATATGCGCCGTAACTGAAAGCTCTCTTGCCGAAACCGAGATTTTTTTACACGGCGCGCTCTGCGTCTGTCACTCGGGACAATGCCTTTTCAGCTCGCTTGTCGGAGAAAGAAGCGGCAACCGTGGGGAATGCGCGCAGCCCTGCCGACTCCCCTATAATAACTCTTATCCTTTGAGTCTGCGCGACCTCTCGCTCTGCAATCATATTCCCGAGCTTATTTCGAGTGGAGTCGCATCACTTAAAATCGAGGGCAGAATGAAATCCCCCGAATACGTCTATAACGTAACGAAAATTTACCGACGTCTTTTAGACGAAAAAAGAAACGCGACTAAAGCCGAACGCGAAGCGCTTGCCGCAGTATTTTCGCGCGGGGGCTTTACAGACGGATATTTTACAGGAAGAACCGATAGCGCTATGAAGGGCGTCAGAAGCGAGTCCGACAAGGAAAAAACACGCCTTTTAGATGAAATGACCTTCAAGGAAAGAAAGCTTCCCATAAAAGCGATATGTAAACTAAAGGCTACAATTCCTGCCGAGCTTACACTTATCTGCAAGGGTGTTGAGGTCACTGTCAGTGGGGGGATTCCATCTGTGGCGATAAGCTCCCCTTTGAGCGAGAATAGCGTAAAGGCTAATATCTGCAAAATGGGAAACACCTTTTTTTGCCTTGACAGAGAGGACGTTGAGTTAGAGCTTGATGACGGCTTGAATATGCCCCTCTCTGCGCTGAACGCTTTGCGAAGAAGCGCTTGTGACGCGCTGCTTTTAAAGCTGACAGAAAGAAAAGAAGCATCTGTCCCTCATTATGAGCGAGAAAGCATAAAAGCCGAAAACTCTCGAACAAGCAACAACACCTATAGCGCGCTCTGCTTTTACCGTTATCAGCTTGAAGCTATACGCGACACGGGCTTTTTTGATACCGTGTATCTGCCTCTTACAGAGCTTGAAACGGGGGAGGCTGCGCCCGACGGAGTATATCTTCCCCCCGTCATTACCGACGAAGAAACTGACGAAGTATTACTTATGATGAAGAAAGCGAAGAAAGTCGGAGTTAAATACGCGCTTGTCGGTAATATTTCTCATTTTTCACTTGCAAAAGCGGCAGGCTTGATTCCAAGAGGCGATTTTCGCTTAAATATTACAAACAGAGAGAGCCTGAATGCGTATAAGGCGCTTGGCGCAGAGAGCTTTATCCTCTCGCCTGAGCTTTCCCTGCCGAAAATACGTGATATCGGAGAGGGGGAGGCGATAGTTTACGGACGTATCCCGCTTATGCTCCTTGAGCGTTGTTATATGAAGGAAAGCTTCGGCTGTGATAAATGCGAAAAATGCGCTCTTACCGACAGAAAGGGCTTTAAATTTCCTCTCATTCGTGAATACAAGCACCGAAATTTGCTCTTGAACAGCGCCCTTACTTATATGGGCGACAAAAAAGGACTTCTTACGCAGTATAATATAAGAGGCGGTCACTTCATATTCACGAAAGAAAGCGGCGAGGAATGCAGAAGAGCGATTTTCGCATACAAAAACGGCGAAGCGCTTACAGAAAAATCAATAAGAAGAATACCTAAATAGAAAGCAATTAAAGGAAAGTTTTATGGAAAACACGTTCATTCAAGGCGATTTGAAAATCGTTCTTGCTTCTGCTTCACCGAGAAGAAAAGAAATTTTGACCAATTTGGGCCTTGATTTTGAAATAGTCACCTCTGACGTAAACGAAAGCTTACCGTTCGGCACGTCTGCGACAGATGCGGTCTGTATGCTTTCAGAGAGAAAAGCAGAGGCAGTGCGCAAAATTTGCGGAGACGACGTCTTGGTAATAGGCTCGGACACTCTGCTTGAGCACGAGGGCAAGCCTCTCGGCAAGCCAAAGGACGAGCCCGACGCAAAAAGAATTCTTTTGTCACTATCGGGCAAGCGTCACTTCGTGCATACGGGCGTCTCTGTCTTCTATAAAGGAAAAACTCTTACTGCCTTTGACAGTACAGCCGTATATATGAAGCCCTTTTCGGAAAAGGAAGCTATAGACTATATAAAAACGGGTGAATGTATGGACAAGGCGGGCGCATACGCAATACAGGGAATAGGCGCTGCTCTCGTCGAAAGAACCGAGGGTGAATTTGATACCGTGGTAGGCTTCCCGTCAAAGCTATTCTTAAAGATGCTTACGGAGATTACAAAATGAAAAAATGTGAAAAAAGAGATAGACTGCGTCAGATTGAAGAGCTTCTATCTTATATGTACCCCGACGCCAAATGCTCGCTCGAATTTGAGGGCGACCCATGGAAGCTTCTGATTATGGGACGCTTGTCAGCACAATGCACCGACGAAAGAGTAAATATTGTATCGAGAGAGCTTTTTCGGCGCTTCCCTACCGCTGACGCAATGGCGAAGGGCGAGCTTTCAGAAATTGAAGAGCTTGTCAAGCCCTGTGGGCTTTATCATATGAAGGCGAAAAGCATAAAAGAGGCGTCACAAATGCTCGTCTCGGATTATAACGGAGTATTACCCGATACTATGGAAGAGCTTCTGCGATTTTCGGGCGTCGGAAGAAAGATAGCCAATCTTCTCTTGGGCGATATCTTCAAAAAGAGCGCTATAGTAACGGATACGCACTGCATACGCATATGCGGACGCTTCGGTATGTATCCCGAAAGCGAGAAAAATCCTTATAAAATAGAAAAAATACTCACATCCCTTGCCACGCCCGAGACCTCAAGCGACCTGTGTCACCGACTCGTGCTTTTCGGACGTGAAATCTGTTCGGCTCGCTCGCCGAAATGCGATGAATGCAAAATCGGAGAACACGGTCTCTGCGAGCATAGAAACAAAGAAAGAGCAAAGGCAGAAAAAATAAAGTAACAGAGGATTTTCCTATGGAAAAGCTGAAAATACAAAAACCGATAATAGTAGAAGGAAAATACGACAAAATTACGCTTTCCTCAATTTTAGACGCGCATATAATAACCACAGGCGGTTTTTCTCTCTTTAATAAAAAAGAGACACTATCGCTTATAAAAAGGCTCGGTGAAAAGCACGGAATAATCCTGCTCACAGACAGCGACGGAGGAGGCAGACAGATACGCTCTTACATCACTTCGGCTCTGCCTAAAGACAAAATTACGCACCTTTATATTCCCAAAATCGAGGGCAAGGAAAGGCGCAAAAAAACAGCCTCTAAGTCAGGGCTTTTAGGAGTTGAAGGAATGGACGCCGAGCTACTGTATAAGCTATTTCTCCCTTTTTCTTCAGACGCTTCTCTTGATGACGTCGGAGGAATAACGAAAAACGATTTCTATTTTGACGGACTTTCGGGTGGCGAGGGCAGTAAAGAAAAAAGGCTTTTACTTGCAAAAGAGCTTTCCCTGCCCGACGATATGAGCGCAAATGCTCTGCTTGAGGCTATCAATCTGCTGATAAACAAAAAAACGTATGACGAGCTGATTGAAAAGCTCGCGCGAGATTGCAATTCTGACAACTAATATTTACATTTGGGAGGTCTTATGCTTACACATTCTTTTTATGGCGCGAAGCACCTGTCAAGTTTACGTCTCCGCCCCGAAAATAAGCCTATAAAAACGCTGGGCGAGCTTTTTTACGTGCTTCTTTTTTGCTGGTCAAAGGAAACGGCAGACCAAACGCAAAACGAAGCCTGGAACAGAGCGAACGTAACTGCGGGACAAAGCGACGTTTCCTCTATGCTCGTCTTTGATATGTTTGGCGGCAGCATACATAAGAGCGAAATAGACGGCAAAGCGCACTATTTCAACAAGATAAACGGGAACGTAATAGATATAACGAGAGAGCAATACGAAATAGCAAAAATCCCCGTTTCTTATGATGAAAGCGAGGAAATTTCGCGCGCAGAGCTTGCGTCTGACGAGGAACGAGAGAAGCGCTATAAGCTGCTCTTAAAAAGAATTTCGGAATATTTGAGTTGATTTTTGAAAATAAAGACAAGGGAGATTAAAATATGCTTACACTTGAAAAGGGCAGACCGACAGACGAAGTTGCAAGAGAGGCGAGAGAAATACGAAGCTACGACTTTCTCGACTCTTTAAATATAGAATACGAAAGGGTTGACCACGATTGCGCTATGACGATGGAGGACTGCGCCGAAATAGATAAGGTACTAAACGCAATGACCTGTAAAAATCTGTTTCTCTGCAACAGACAGGAAACGCAGTTTTATCTTTTGATGATTCCAGCAGATAAAGCATTCAAGACGAAATTTCTTTCCTCGCAGCTTGGAGTTGCGAGACTATCCTTCGCGAATGAAGGCCATATGCTTGAGCTTCTTGATATTACTCCCGGCTCTGTCAGTGTCTTGGGACTTATGAACGATAAGGAAAATAGAGTCTCGCTCGTAATTGACCGCGACGTGCTGAAAAGCGAATATATAGGTCTGCATCCCTGCAAGAACACGACGAGCTTGAGAATTAAAACCGACGTTCTCATCGAAAGGGTTATTCCCGCCTTAAATCACACGCCCACAATTGTAGATTTGCCTACGGTTAATGAAGAATAATGGGATTTTCTGCCTATCCCCTAAAATAAAAAAAGGCTACCATAGGCTCGCATAATAGTTTAATATTTTAAAGAGAAATTCTGAATTTTACGGAATTTCTCTTCTCTTTTTTTCATATATTTTTATGTTTTCAAAAAAAATAAATTTTTTTCAAAAAACTATTGACAAATGAAAATACGTCTGTTATAATATAGTCACAACCGATAATGATAATCATTACTGATAAGGAGAAGTAACAAATGAGATACTCACATCAGAGAGAGCTCATTCGTGAAAATGTAAAGGGACGCTTTGACCATCCTACAGCGGATATGGTTTACGAATCGGTGCGACAGTCCGAGCCGACTATAAGTCTTGGCACAGTATATCGCAATTTGAAGCAGCTTTCTGAGGAAAATATAATTGATACTCTTGAAACTGTCGATAAGAAGATACATTATGACGGACGCACAGAGCCGCATATACATTTTATATGCACCGAATGTAATGACATTTTAGATTTTTTGATTCCCTTGCAAGCCCCGAAGGAGTTATCAGACGCAGGATGCTCGGTTTCATCCGAAAAATGCGTATATTACGGCGTATGCAACGCCTGCCAAAAGTAATCTTGCGGTATTTCCGCTAAAAAAATTAAAATTATAAATTATTTAAGGAGATTTTATTATGAAAAAGTTTGTATGTTCTGTATGCGGTTACGTTCACGAGGGAGACGCTGCTCCCGAAAGATGCCCCCAGTGCAAGGTTCCTGCTGAAAAATTCAACGAGGTAAAGGAAACAGAGAGAGCTTGGGCTGCCGAGCACGTTGTAGGCGTAGCTTCTGGCGCGCCTGAAGCTATCCTTGAAGGTCTTCGCGCTAATTTTATGGGCGAATGCACTGAAGTCGGTATGTATCTCGCTATGGCGAGAGTCGCTCACAGAGAGGGCTATCCCGAAATAGGTCTTTACTGGGAAAAGGCAGCTTATGAGGAAGCAGAGCATGCCGCAAAGTTTGCCGAGCTTCTCGGCGAGGTCGTAACAGACTCCACAAAGAAGAATCTCGAAATGAGAGTTGAAGCGGAGAACGGCGCAACAATGGGCAAGTTTGAGCTTGCAAAGATGGCAAAAGAGCTTAACCTCGACGCTATTCACGACACAGTTCACGAAATGGCGCGCGACGAGGCTCGTCACGGCAAGGCATTTGAGGGACTTCTTGCAAGATATTTCAAATAAGTCGTGAAGACTCCTTCCACCACCTTCGGTGGTCCCCCTCCCTCAAAGAAGGAGGCTGAATACACAGTTCACGAAATGGCGCGCGACGAAGCCCGTCACGGCAAGGCATTTGAGGGACTTCTTGCGAGATACTTCAAATAATACGAGAAACGAATAGTTTTTAAAAATTCGAAAATAATATAAGAAGCTACTTAACGAAAGGAATTACTTTATGAAATACGTTTGCCCCTGTGGATATGAATACGATCCCGAGCTTGGCGATCCCGATAACGGAATTGCCCCCGGTACATCTTGGGAGGATGTTCCCGAAGACTTCGAGTGTCCCGTATGCGGTCTCGGCAAGGACGCTTTTGAAGCAGAGGAATAATTTTAAAATGTGACTGTATAAAACACGGTCAAAAAGAACAGGCGGTTGTTCTACCGAAAGGTGAGCAACCGTCTGTTCTTTTACGCGATAAGAAAACCTTTTAATAGCACTTTGAACAAGGCTCAAGGCCCTCGTTTTCAGCGTCTTCCAACGTTGATTCATATATTCTTTTGGCCATTGAAAGCCCTGAACAGCTTTTAGTAGAATGATATTTGGAGCCTGTTTTGGTTATGTAAACTGTTTCTGATGTTTGTTCTTGTTGGGTATTATTATTTTTAATTGCTGATATGTTGATATGGCTATTCGGCATCAGAACTGCACCACCTAACAAAAGAGCAATAGCTAATAAAATGGAAATCGCTTTACTAAGTTTAAGTTCTCGGCGAAATTCTGTAACTACATTTATCGGCGCAATTAAAGCGCCACCTAAAATAAAAAGCAAAGCGCTCAAAAAGCCTCTTCCACATAATGATACAACTGCCATTATACCAAAAAAGGCAACGACGCCCCAACGAATTATAGTTTGTTTTTTCATTTTTTCTCCTCTTTATATTTTTTACATTTTAAAAGCTTAACATAAACAAAAAGGTGCATGCAACCGAAGTCACACGCACCGAAAAAATGTATGGCTCCAATTGCTACCACACAAATTGAATCTGCGTAATACTGCACTAAAAAGGCAAAGCATACGAAGACGGAGCATACATTTTTTACCAAAAAGTAAAAAGTACACTTCGCCATTATTATGTGCAATAATTACTATTCAATTTGTGTGGTGCTTATATTATATCACAATTTTTATATTTTTTCAAGTAGTTCACTAAAAATACTACATTTTCATAAATCAAACTATAAAAAATTGTATAATAACACTTTAAGCAAATTTAAACACATTAAATTTTTGAGAAATCGGATAAAATAAAAAGTGCGCCCCAATAAGAGACGCACCGAAAAAGTGTATCCCTCATTGTTGTCACACAATTGCCCCTTATCCACAGGTAAGAGAAAAGAGAGAAAACACCTTTTGCTAAGGTATATTTCCCATGTGGATAATAATTATGCAATTATGTGACGCTAATATTATAACATACTTATCATTTTTTTGCAATAGATATTTTAAAAAATAAAATAGAAAGCTCGAATGATTGGAATTTCACATTGGAGACTGTTTTTTTATTGACAAGGATACAATTTTTTGGTATCATATTTCCGTAAGTAACAATAAAATTACACGGAGGACTTTATGCTATCGTTTGAATGTGATTACAATAAAGGGGCGCATCCAAAAATTTTAGAGGCGCTTATTCGTACTAATATGGAAGCGTGTCAAGGATACGGCAGCGATATTTATACCGAGCGCGCACGTGAAAAGATACGCGCGGCGTGCGGAAAAGAGGACGCAGACGTTCATTTTCTTGTAGGGGGAACGCAGACCAACCGACTTGTTATCTCTTCAATGCTTCAAGGCTACGAGGGGGTTATCGCCGCGACTACTGGACACGTAAACGGACACGAGGCGGGCGCTATCGAGGCGTCGGGGCACAAAGTACTTACTGTCGAAAGCTATGACGGCAAGCTTCGCGCAAGTGACGTGGAAAAGCTCATTTCCGACTTTTACGGTGACCGCGCGCACGAGCACATGGTCTTTCCAGGAATGGTATACATCTCTCATCCTACCGAATACGGAACGCTTTACACGCTTTCAGAGCTTTCGGAGCTTTCAGAGCTTTGCCGCCGTCACTCTTTACCCCTCTATCTTGACGGCGCTCGACTGGGCTACGGTCTTATGAGCCGAGATACTGACGTAAGCCTTGCAGATATTACGAGACTTTGCGACGTTTTCTACATAGGAGGCACTAAGGTGGGCGCGCTTTGCGGCGAGGCTGTCGTATTTACGAAAAACAACGCCCCGAAGCATTTTTTCACAACCGTAAAGCAAAACGGCGCTCTTTTAGCCAAAGGACGTCTTTTAGGCGTTCAGTTTGATACGCTTTTTACCGACGGACTTTATTTTGAGATAAGTAAAAATGCAATCGAGCGCGCAGAGGATATGAAGCGACTTTTCCAAGAGAAAGGCTATTCATTCTTCAAGGACTCGCCCACAAATCAGCAATTTATTATTATGTCGGATGATAAAATAGCTGAGTTATCCCCTCTCGTGCGCTTTGGAATTTGGGAGAGAGTAGACGAAACACATTGCGCTGTTCGCTTTGCGACAAGCTGGGCAACCGAGAAAAAGGACATCGAAGCCCTAAGGGAAATTCTTTAAAGCGCATAAGCGCAATTCGCCAAACAAAGAGATAAATACAACTTCAATAAGACGAGCCGCGATACGGCGGCTCGGAAAAGAAAGGAAATTATATGTTTGAAAAGACGAAAGCTTTTTGCGACTCATTTTTAGATCTTGGCTTACCCGGGTTTGACCTTGCTGTCTATCAGGACGGAAAATGTATTCTGAGGCATATGAATGGGTACAGCGATTTGGAAAACAAAGTGAAAATGAACGGCTCGGAGAGATATAATATCTACTCCTGTTCAAAGGTTATCACCTGTGTCGCGGCTCTGCAATTGTGGGAAAAAGGATTGTTCGACCTTGAGGACAAGCTGTCGGACTATATGCCAGAATTCGAGGAAATGACCGTAAAAACAGAAAAAGGCGTCAGAAAAGCCGAAAAAAAGATATTAATCCGTCATTTATTTGAAATGACGGCAGGCTTTTCCTACAAATTCGATTCCCCGCGCATCAAAGAGGCCTTTTCCGACACAAACGGAAGATCCCCCACACGCCTGACAATGAAATATCTTGCAAAGGAGCCTTTGCTCTTTGAACCAGGAGAACGATGGGAATACAGTCTTTGTCACGATGTCTTGGCGGCGTTTGTTGAGGTCGTATCAGGTGAAAAATTTGAAAATTACGTCAAAAAGAACATCTTTGACGTTCTTGGTATGAGCCGTTCCACCTTTATGCTGCCCGAAGAAGAATTGAGCAGCATTGCCGAGCAATATCGGTTTGAAAACGGTCAAGTAATAAACGCAGGTAAACATATTCTCTACTATAAGCTGGGCAGCGAATACGCTGCAGGCGGGTCGGGCTGTATTTCCACCGTAGATGATTATATAAAATTTTTAGAGGCTCTTCGCACATGTAAGCTATTAAAGCCCGAAACTCTTAAACTGATGATAACAGACCGAGTCGCAGAAGAACAAAAACGCGCGTATTGGCTAAGGTCAACCCACGGCTACGGGCTTGGAGTCAGATGTCCTAAGGGCGATAATCAAAGCTTTGATTTTGGTTGGGGCGGGGCGGCTTGCGCTTTTTTAGCGGTGGATCTTGAAAACAGGCTCAGCCTGTATTTTGGCGCTCATTTACACACGTCGCCAACACAGGGACTTCGTTCTATGCTTTACCGATTCGTTCGCGCTGAGCTTATCGACAGTCGGGGGTTTGACAGTCTGTATAAGGATTTAAAAACATTGCACAATTACAATCTGACCTACTAACATAAAAAAGTTGAGACAAAGCTTATAAAAGCGATGCCTCAACTTCCTTTTTATTTATTTTTCATACATAGATGGGACTTTTCAGCCTATCGTTGACAAATCCTCTAAAATGTGGTACAATAAACATGTTATATATTTTACACACCTTTTTTATCTAAGTGACTTTGCGTTGGCAAAAACCGTAGTTTCGCTTGTCGCGTCCACTTAGATGTGACTTTGTGTAGCAACAGTAAGCGAAACTGCGTTTTTTGGCGTGAGATTTCGGCTACACCCTACTTTTATTTGGAGGAACAGACTATGAAAAAATCGCTATGGATTACCTTGCTTTTGGTGATTACTTGCATATTAACACTTTCTGCGTGTGAGCATGTTCACGAGTTTGGCGAGTGGACAACAACTGAAAAAGCAGATTGTACTACCGACGGCATCAATGAAAGATACTGTTCCTGCGGTGAAAAGCAAACACAAATCATAGAGGCTTCAGGACACAAATACAATAACGGTGAAATTACCGCGGAAGCCACCTGTAATCAAAGTGGTGTGAAAACATTCACTTGTACAGTAATTGGTTGTCACCATTCTTATACAGAAACCTTTTCCCTCCCCACATACACAACAACAGAATTATACAATCTTTCCGTAAAATATGTTGGTGAGATTGTAACGTATGATAAGCGTGGTGCCGAACTTTCTCTTGGAACGGGTTTTGTTATATCGTCCGACGGTGAAATTGTTACGAATTATCATGTTATCGATGGAGCTTACTCCGCCGATATTACGATAAACAACAAAAAATATAAGATTACCACGGTTTTGGCATATGACGAAAATATAGACTTAGCAGTTGTAAAAGTGGACGCGCTCGGTTTAACAGCTGCAACTATATGCAAAAAACCTGTTAGCGTTGGTACAACCGTATATGCAATCGGCTCTTCTCGTGGAATGACCAATACATATTCCCAAGGAATTATTACTTATGCTGATAGGGTCGTAGACGGTGTTTCTTATGTTCAGCATGATGCTTCAATTACACATGGCAATTCCGGTGGTCCTCTTATCAATGTTTACGGAGAGGTTATTGGCATTAACACATGGGCTATTTCCGATTCTCAAAATCTTAACTTTGCTGTGTTTACAGACGAGCTTGACAATCTTACATATGGATCCCCGCTCACGCTTTCGGAGTTTTATTTGAAAGAGGGTGACGTTTTTGCAAGACTCAAAAATTATATTATTGATAATGGCACTTATAATGCATCAGATGATTATTACCGTTTAATAATAGGTACCACTTACACCTCTGATTATTCAAAAAAGTACACAAGATTGGCGTATTATTATGTTAATGACAATGAAATCACGTTGGATCATGTCATAGATGATGGTACTAGTTGGGTCTATTTTACCATTGATGAAAATGTTGATGGCTCTTACGAGTGGGATTATTTCGATGATGATGAATATGAGATGGGAGGTATACTATATGCCGCCACATATAATAATGACACTCTTTTGGGATACTCCTATAATAACATTTCGTCTTCTTCTCTGAGAAATAGTACCAGAGAATTAGCATCCGTAATGATTTATACATTATGTATGTCCATTGATGAAGATTTGGAAGATATAAATGTGACCGCCGAAGATTTGGGGTTTTATCATTACTAATAAAACCATTAGATTCAAATTTCATTCTTTCCTTGAAAATTAGACCACGGCTCACAACGAGCTGTGGTCTTTTCTCGTTATACATATTATATATCCAATATTCATTGATGTCATAAAAAATGACATTTTTTGATTAAATTATTTACGCAAATTGCAGTATCAAGTTGTAATTTGCGAAGAATTACAAATAACGGCATGCCTGCTGTAGAGCAGGTATGCCGAAGCTCTTTTATTCAGTTTTTCGTATTTTTCCTGTTTCCGTTTTTATCGAAGTTTTTTATTAACGCCTTTTCTGTCGGAATTATAGTAATTATTAAAAGGACTATCTGAACGATGCTTATTATCAGCCCGATATTTCCGACGCCATCCTCGCCCTTCCCTATTAAAAAGCACATGGCGACAAGTGAAAGGGGCAACAAAACCGTGCCTATTATAAGCCACAGCCGTCCGCAAAATCTATGGGCAAAATCCCACGTGTCCTTGTTTTTCATTGAAATCGAAGTTCTGTAGCCAAAAAGAAAGTTAATTTCCTTCGGTGCTTTTCTTATAAAACAAAAACCGAACAAAATCATTAAAAGCGGGATAAGCAAATTCATACATAGCATAAAAATCCACCCCCCATACAAGCATCTCCGTTTAATTTTTTATCGTTTTTTCCTTGTCACGCCTGTTCTTTGCTTTACCGATTCGTTCGCGCTGAGCTTATCGACAGTCGGGGATTTGACAGTCTGTATAAGGATTTAAAAACATTGCACAATTACAATCTGACCTACTAACATAAAAAAGTTGAGACAAAGCTTATAAAAGCAATGCCTCAACTTCCTTTTTATTTATTTTTTCTTATGAAAAGCTATTCCCAAAATTACTGTGGCGAGAAGAATTACTGCTACTAAAGGGATGAGGGCGCTTAATACACCACCCGAAACAAATATAGCGGTAGGTCCGTCCGCGCCTCCTATTATGCCAACAGAAGCATTGTTTTTCATACTGAAGCCGAGAGCTAAAAAAATCAATAATGCCACGAGCAAAACAAAAATAATCGGAATTATAATCTTTTTCATAATCAGCTTTCCCTCTCTTTTCTATTGCCGTTTTTATCAAAGGTCCTTTTCAATGCCCTTTCTGTCGGAAATATCGGAATTATTAAAAGGGCTATCTCCGCAAGGCTGATTATCAGTCCTGCGTTTCCTATAACATCTTCAGACTTTCCTATCAAGAAGCACATAGCGACGAGAGACAGGAACAACATAATCGCGCCTGTTATAAGCCATAGCTTCCCACAATATTTATGGGCAAATTCCCACGTGTCCTTATTTTTCATTGACATCTCGGTTCTGTAGCCAAAAACAAAGTTAATTTCCTTCGGCGCTTTTCTTATAAAACAAAAGCCGAACAAAATCATTAAAAGCGGGATAAGCAAATTCATACATAGCATAAAAATCCAAAATCCCATACAAGCATCTCCGTTTAATTTTTTATCGTTTTTTCTTTTTTATCGTTTTTTCTCGCAACGCCTGTTTTATGCGCCGCCATAATGACGGCGTCGGCTACAACGCGCGAAACACGTTTATCGAACGCAGACGGAATTATATTATCCTCAGAAAGCTCATCATCGCTTATAAGGGACGCCAACGCATAAGAGGTGGCTACCTTCATCTCCTCGTTTATCGTAGACGCCTGACAGTCAAGCGCGCCTCTGAAAATTCCCGGAAATGCGAGGACGTTATTTATCTGATTTTTATAATCCGAGCGTCCCGTTCCGACAATTCTCGCGCCTCCCTTAAAGGCAAGCTCGGGCATAATTTCGGGGGTAGGATTTGCCATAGGAAAAACTATCGCATCCTTTGCCATAGAGCGAACCATTTCTTCGCTTACGATGCCGGGCGCGCTGACTCCTATAAAGACGTCTGCGTCCCTCATGGCGTCGGCAAGGCTTCCTTTCAGCTTCTCACGATTGGTAACGAGAGAGAGCTCTTTGTGCGCGTCGCTTAAAGTTTCGTCGCCTTCGCAGATTATGCCTGTCCTGTCTACCATAATAAGATTTTTAACGCCTAA
Organism: Eubacteriales bacterium; assembly: GCA_045539995.1. Lineage (GTDB taxonomy): Bacteria > Bacillota > Clostridia > Oscillospirales > CAG-272 > UBA1740. The sequence continues at coordinate 10,300 of JAZQGJ010000092.1, read as the reverse complement.
ATTAAGAAGGTGCATACCGATAGCCGTGCCTGCCGCGCCTGCGCCGTTTATTACTACCTTAATTTCACTTATATCCTTCTTCACGACGCGAAGCGCGTTCAGAAGCGCCGATGCGAGAACTATCGCAGTTCCGTGCTGGTCATCGTGGAAAACGGGTATATCGCACATTTCTTTCAATCTTCTTTCAATCTCGAAGCAACGGGGCGCTGAGATATCCTCAAGATTTATTCCACCGAACGATGAGGAAATGAGATAAATTGTTTTCACTATTTCATCGACGTCCTTGCTCTTTACGCAGAGAGGGAAAGCGTCCACGTCGGCGAACTCTTTAAAAAGCGCGCACTTCCCTTCCATTACGGGCATTGCCGCCTCAGGGCCTATATCTCCGAGACCGAGAACCGCCGTGCCGTCGGTAATTACGGCTACGAGGTTGCTTCTTCTTGTAAGTGACCACGACTTATCTATATCGTCCCGTATAGCGAGGCAGGGCTCTGCTACGCCCGGTGTATAGGCGAGAGACAAGTCCTCTCGGTTCTCTATTTTTGCCCTTGATACTACCTCTATTTTCCCTGCCCATTCATAATGGCGCTTGAGGGATTCTTCTTTTATATTCATTTATATCATCCTTTCGGGGTGAAAGCTTTCGTCAAATTCCTTTTCGTCGAGATAGCCGAGCGAGACACACGCCTCTTTCAAGGAAACGCCTTCCTTGTGCGCCTTGTGTACCACCTTGGCGGCATTTTCATAACCGATGAGGGGGGTAAGCGCAGTTACTGTCATAAGCGACTTATTGAGATATTCTCTCATTTTTTCTTTATTGGCGACAATACCCGACACGCAGTTTTTTTCAAAGGAGATGCATACGTCGGAAAGGAGTCGAAGCGACTGCAAATAATTATATATGCATACGGGCATAAACACGTTCAATTCAAAATTGCCCTGAGACGCGCAAATACCTATCGCCGTATCGTTAGCCATTACCTGAACTGCCACCATGGTCACGGCTTCGCATTGAGTGGGATTTACCTTTCCCGGCATTATTGACGAGCCCGGCTCGTTTTCCGGGATATTTATTTCTCCGAGACCACATCTCGGACCACTTGCGAGCCAGCGTATATCGTTAGCTATCTTCATAAGGTCACAAGCAAGCGCTTTCAATGCGCCGTGCGCGAAAACAAGCTCATCTTTCGACGTAAGCGCGTGGAATTTATTTTCCTCGCTTACAAAACGAAGCCCTGTTATAAGCGAAATCTCATTGGTTACAGCCGAATCAAAGCCCTTTGGTGCATTGAGTCCCGTGCCTACTGCCGTTGCGCCGAGAGCAAGATGAGAAAGAGGCTTGAGAGAAAGCTCTATCATCTCGACGTCTCTCTGCAGAGATGCGCGCCAGCCACTTATTTCCTGCGCAAAGGTAATAGGTGTAGCATCCTCAAGATGAGTTCTTCCGCTTTTTATTGCATCGGTGTTTTCACTCTCTAATTTCTCAAAAGCGGCAATAAGACTTTTTACCGACGGAATAAGCGAGTTTTTTGTTTCACAAACAGCCGACACGTGCATAGCCGTCGGGAACGTATCGTTTGACGACTGGGACATATTGAGGTCATCATTCGGGTGAAGAAGCTTTTTCCCTGCTATCTCATTTGCCCTGTTCGCTATAACCTCGTTTGCGTTCATATTGCTCTGCGTACCGCTTCCCGTCTGCCATACTGCAAGCGGAAAATGAGAATTAAGCTCTCCGTTTATGACCTCGAAGGACGCCTTCTCTATAGCCTTCAGCTTTTCTTCTGTCATTCTGTTCGGCAAAAGAGCAAAATTAGCCCTTGCCGCCGCTAACTTTATAACTCCGAACGCCTTTATTATTTCAAGAGGCATTTTTTCAACACCTATTTTGAAGTTTTCAAGACTTCTCTGTGTCTGCGCGCCCCAATACTTGTCGTTTGGAACCTTTATTTCCCCCATAGAGTCGTGTTCAATACGAAAATCCATATTCTTTACCTTTAAATTTATTTTACTGAATTATAACACAAAATACCGTTTTTTGCAATACGTAGACACAATAAAACCTAAATTCAATAAAAAACCTCATAGCAGCTTTGGAAAGCATCTGCTATGAGTGCGATTTTTTTAAAACACTGTCTTTTATATAATCAAATTAGACGCTCCGAGTATAAATCCGATAAGACCGCCTAAATTTACAACTGCGGAAAGCTCGTTTTTCATCACGTCGAGACACAGCTTTTCAAGCGTTGCCGCGTCCATTTGTTCAACCTTGCCTCTTACAACCGAAGAAACGTCAATGATTTGTGAGAAATTATTTCCTATAACACTGACAAGCTTATCATACGCGCCTTCTATGATGCCTCTTATTTGCTCTTCGTCGGCAAAGCTTAAAAGCTCGTGAAGAGGACGGCTTGTATAGTCCTCAAGCTGCTTTTTCAAGGCGTTTCCTATAAGACTTTCCCCGTTTTCATCAATATAAGCGTTTATTTTATCGGTAAACACGGGCAGAAAGGCAGCCACAGTGTGCTCATTTAACAAGAGCGAAAGCACCCCAGACTTTTTCTCGGCGAGCGCCGACGTCATTTGAGTGGCAATTATTTCGCCTATATCAAGATCCCTTGTCACAGTCAAAAGTCTTGCCGTAAGTATGCCTGTAAAACGGTTTTTTAGTTGCTCCCATTTCTCATTTCCGAGATAGGTAATAGCAAGCGAATTTGCGCTCGGCTGGGGCTCGTCAACAGGAATAAAGGCAGGAGTAAGGTCGAGCGCGTTAAGCGCTAAATCTACGAATTTCTTTTTTGTGGCTTCGGAAAGAAGCACATCTTTTAAGTCTTCTCCCGTAAAGAGCTTATTGCCCACTGCGTTTCCGACAGCCTCTGCAAGATTTTTTTTGCGTTTTGGAACGATACCTGGGGTAAAAGGAAGCGTCCATTTACCGATTTTTATCGGATTGTACGGATGGAAAAGCATTTTTACTGCAAGATAGTTAGTAAAAAAGCCTATTATCGCGCCCATTACAGGTCCCATCAAAATATCAAGAAAGCTCATTATTCCACCACGAATATAAAGGGGTAAACGTCCTGACCACCGTCAAGGGCGTAGCATTCTATGTCAGGATGCTTGCTTCCTATATATGAAAGAAGCTCTTCCTTATCGCCTTCATCTGTGTCCTTGCCAAAGAAGACGGTCATCATAAATTTGCTGTCGTCAAGCATTTTGTCGGCAAGAACATGCGCGCTTTCAGACTTCGTAGGAGTGGATACGAGCATCTGCTTGCCCGAAAAGCCTATATAATCACCGACGTGAATCTGTATGCCGTTAAGCTCTGTATTACGGATAGCGGGAGAAATATAGCCCGTGCTTACGTTTGCAATAGCTTCATTAAAGGCTTCCATCTGAAGCTCGGGAGCTTCCCCTTCAGGATCAAAAACGGAGAGCGCTGTGTATCCTGCGCCGAGATTCTTACTTTCCACTACGTAAATATTAGCGTCCTTATAAAGCTCTGACGCCTGCTTTGCCGCCATAAGAATATTTCCGTTGTTCGGGAAAACGAAGATGTTATCGGCGTTTACCTTTTTAAAGGCGTCGAGAAAATCATTCGTTGACGGATTTTGTGTCTGTCCGCCGTCTACGATGCAATCTACGCCCAAGTCGAGAAAGGTCTCTTTTACACCGTCGCCGTTAGCTACGGCTACTATGCCGTTTTTCTTGTGCTGCTGGGGTTTTTCCTGCTTCTTTACTTCCTCGTTTTCGTTATGCTGGATGGACATATTTTCGATTTTAACAGTCAAAAATTCGCCATATTTACGGCAGAATTCAAGCACCTTTTCAGGTGTGAAGGTATGCACGTGAATTTTTACGATAGAGTCTGTCTGGAAGATTACGACAGAGTCTCCCACAGAGGTAAGAAAATCCGAAACTACGGAACAGTCAAACTCGTCTATATTGACCTTCTTGTTTTGCAATCTGAGAAGAAGCTCGGTACAGTATCCGTACGTCATTTCGCTATCGGGACCGAATGCGTCAAGATTTATTTTCGGCGCCTGTACGCTCGGCTTTACGCTTTCAGAGACCGAAATTTCCTCGCCGTTAAGAACACGGTAAAAGCCGTCTATGATGTAGAAAAGTCCCGCGCCGCCGCTATCCACAACGCCCGCGTCCTTCAATACTGTAAGTATTTCGGGAGTGCGCTGCAACGAAGCGTACATCTCTTTTACGAGGTCTGCAAAAAGAGAACGGATAGTGCTGTTCTCGTCCAAATTAGCAACAGAAAACTCAACTGCTTCTCTTGCAACCGTCAAAATAGTTCCTTCGGTCGGGGTAACTACAGAGGAATATGCCTGCTTTACGCCAAGCATAAGAGCTTCCGCTATTGTTTTTGCGTCTGCCTTACTGTATGAATCAAGCCCTTTAGCTACGCCCGCAAAAAACTGTGAGAGTATAACGCCCGAGTTTCCTCTTGCGCCGAGAAGCATTCCCTTGGAAAGCTGCTGCATTACCATAGCCAAGTTGTTTGACGTATTGTTTTCTATAGCAGCGATACCGCTTTCTATAGTCATACGCATATTATCGCCCGTGTCTCCGTCGGGAACGGGAAAAACGTTAAGATTATTTACCTCCTCCGTCTTGGAAAGAAGCTGTGCGGCGCCGCCCTGAGCCATTTTCGCAAGCAATTCGCCGTCAAGAAAATTTTCTTTATTGTCCACAGAAAAATCCTCCGAATTATTATTTATGCTTGCCCACAAAGAAGAGCGCAAGAGTGCCGGGACCTGAATGAGCGCCGATAACCGTACCTACGCTCGTAATTATCTTTACGTCTACACCGTGTCTGTCCTTTATCATTTTAGCGAGAAGCTCGGCATCGCTTATACAGTCGCCGTGAGATATGAATACGCAGGAGTCGTTCGGATTCTCTGCGAGCTCAGTGTACATATCCGCCATAGTCGAAATAGAGGTTCTTCTGCCTCTTACCTTGCTGACAGGCACGAGATGACCCTCATCATCGACGTGCATAACGGGCTTTATTCCAAGCGCGTTACCGAAGAAAGCCGCCGTCGCGCTTACTCTGCCGCCTCTCTTCAGATATACGAGATCGTCAACAGTAAACCAGTGGCAAATATGAGGAATAAGGCTCTTTGCATATTCTGCCGTCTCTTCAATGCTTGCGCCCTCGTTTTTCTTTTGTACTGTCAAGTAAATGAGCAAGCCCTCTCCCGCGGAAGCGGCAAGAGAGTCGATGGTTATAATCTTTTTGTCGGGATACCTTTCCTTGAGCTGCTCGCCTGCCATTCTCGCGGCATTAAAGGTGCTTGAAAGCCCCGAAGAAAATCCGATATAAAGAACGTCATTTCCCTTTTCAAGCTCTTTTTCAAACAAGGCTATAAAGGTGTCGACGTTGATAGCCGCAGTTTTTGCAACGCGTCCCGCGCGCATCTCCGAATAGAACTTTTCTTCGGGCATATCAGAGTTTTTATATTCAATATCGGAATCTGTAAATTTAAAGGTAAGAGGGACAAATCCCACGCTCCAGGAGTCGAGCAATTCCTTTGAAATATCACACGCGGAATCGGTCAGAATAACGTACTGATTCATTTTTATTTCTCCATTATTAAATTTTCAATAGGTGATTTATCTGTAAAAATACAAATACTGAGTCAATTATAACATTTTTCCAAAAATTTGTCAACACGAAAAATTTAAGAGGTTATGAATATTATTTAATAAGTACGTTTTTTTGGCTTTTTGACAAAACAGCAGAAAAAATGACAGAAAATCTCACTATGGCAAGAAAAGAAAAACGACAATCGCGCATAAAAGCAACAATTGCCGTTTTTCTTTAAGACTGCAAAAGCAGCCTTACCTTATTTAATTAGTTAAGCTCTGCAAAATACTTGATTGTTCTTACCATCTGGCTTGTGTAGGAGTTCTCGTTATCGTACCAAGAAACAACCTGTACCTGATAGGTATCGTCATCAATCTTTGCAACCATTGTCTGAGTAGCATCAAACAATGAGCCATAGCTCATACCGATAACGTCGGAAGAAACGATTTCATCGGTGTTGTAGCCGAAGGATTCCGACGCCTGAGCCTTCATAGCCGCATTGATGCTGTCCTTCGTTACGTCCTTACCCTTAACTACAGCAACGAGAAGTGTTGTAGAGCCTGTGCAGGTAGGAACTCTCTGAGCAGAACCGATGAGCTTACCGTCGAGCTCGGGAATAACGAGACCGATAGCCTTAGCTGCGCCTGTAGAGTTAGGAACGATGTTCTGAGCTGCTGCTCTTGCGCGGCGAAGGTCGCCCTTTCTGTGAGGACCGTCGAGAACCATCTGGTCGCCTGTGTAAGCATGAACTGTTGTCATGATACCGGACTGGATAGGATATACGTCGTTAAGAGCCTTAGCCATAGGAGCCAAGCAGTTTGTTGTGCAGGATGCAGCGGAGATGATCTTATCGTCAGCTGTAAGCACTTCGTTATTTACGTTGTAAACTATTGTCTTGAGGTCCTTTCCTGCGGGTGCGGAAATAACTACCTTCTTTGCGCCTGCGTCGATGTGAGCCTGAGACTTATCCTTAGAGGTGTAGAAGCCTGTGCATTCGAGAACTACGTCTACGCCAAGCTCTCCCCAGGGAAGATCCTGAGCCTTAGGGCATGCGTAAATAGTGATTTCCTTGCCGTCAACGGTAATAGAACCGGGAACTGCAACGGTCTTTCCGTCTTCTGCGAGAACGGAATCCTTGTAATCTACTGTATGTCCCTGCGCAAGGTAAGAACCCTGAGCGGTGTCATACTTGAGAAGGTGAGCGAGCATTTTAGGGCTTGTAAGGTCGTTAATTGCAACTACCTCATATCCCTCTGCGCCGAACATCTGACGGAATGCCAAACGTCCGATACGGCCAAAGCCGTTGATAGCAACTTTAACTGCCATTTTTGAAATCCTCCAATATAATATAAAATGTTTTATGGTTTTCCAATTATCAATTATATCACATTTTTTTCAACTTTACAATAGGCTTGTGTAATTTTTATCAAATTTGTAATGTTTATTGCTTTTTTGCAAAATTTTCCTGTTTGTTTTGAATATTTTTAACAGAAATTCTTTCTGAAATGACCGAAAAAACAAAAGGCAGAAGCCTCGTTTTCTTCATCCTGTGCGGTTCCTTTGCAATTCGGTATGCCCATTCAAGTCCGACCTTTCTCAAAAAGGCGGGCGCGCGCTTCTTTTTCTCCGCATAAACGTCGAGACTGCCCCCAAGTCCAAGCATAAGAACGTCGGAGAGATATTTTTGATTGTAATATATAAACTTCTCCTGCTTCGGTGAGCCCAAGCAGACGTAAAGCACCTGCGCCCCTGATAGTGATATTTCGGAAAGCACGCGCCATTCCTCTGTAAAAAAGCCACTGTGTGTTCCCGCAATCCTTAAATCGGGATATTTTTTAATAAGATTTTCTGCCGCCCTTTCGGCTATTCCCGTTTCGCCGCCCAAGAGATATAACGAGTACCCTTTTTTCGCGCAAAGCTCGGCTAAGCGCTCTCCAAGCTCTACTCCGCATACCCTGCGCAGAAGCCCCTTTCCGAGAACAAACGAGGCGACAGAGGCGCCTATTCCGTCACAGACCGAAAAGGACGAGGAATTCAAAATCTTTGAAAACTCGGCTTCTTTTTTTGCTCTTTCTATCATTGTCGCGTTTGGAGTAAATATTTTTCCCCCTTTGCCCGAAATGATCAGCTCTTCCGCCCTCTCAAGAGCTTCATTCATAGAAATATCCGCTATCTGCGTATTTAAAATTTTCACCCTTTGCATATTCTTCCCTACCGATATTGTTTCAGGCGTTTTGTTGAATTTATATATCTTAACTGCCATCGCCCTTACAGATAATTATCCCCTTTTAATATTCCCCGAATTGTCTAAAATATGTAAAAGGAATTCTTTTATCTACGTCACCGTGCGTACTCTTTATAAATTTGTTTTTTCGCTGAAGTTTTTTTATCTTTTTGTTGCTTTTTCTGTCAAAATATGATATTATATTAATAGACAGAAATACTGTCAATACCATCTAAGGAGGTCTTTTGTTATGAAAAAGACAAGAAAAATTTTATGTTTAGCTTTAGTGCTTGTATCGCTTTTTGCGCTCGTTTCCTGCAGCTCATTTGGCAGTATAAAGAGCAGCTTTGAAAAAAATGACTATACATACGTTGAGCTTGATGAAGACAACCAGTACGTTAAGTCTATCACCGCCGACCTTGAAGAAGGCGAGCTCACCTGCACTATGCACCTTTTCTCCAAAAACGGAGAGCTTATTCCAAAGCTTGCTTTAGTTCTTGAATTCAGCTCGGATAAGGATCTGCAGAAGGCTATCGCCGAGGACGGCAGCGAGACTATCAAGGGCTTACTAAAGGATGCTCAGGAGTCCGATTATATAAACGGAAACTGCCTGCTTCTTCCCCTCTCGATAACCGAAGCCGACTCAATGAAGGAAATCTTTAAAAAGTAAAAATTTAAGACCGTTTCTTTTAGGTGTTTTATCAGAAACGGTCTTTTTTTATGAAAGTCTTTAGTCCTGAAAATGTGGTACAATAGCGCGATAGAAAGCATCAGCCATCTGAAGATATCCCTCACTTGTGCAGTGCAAAGCGTTTGTGCCTATCGGCTCGATCAGTGAAGAACGGCAGTTTACAGGCATTTCTGTTTTCGGAAAATTGTGCTCGGTATCAAATTGAGCAGAAAGGCACATAGTTTCAATTTTGCCACGATAAGCAGGCTCTTCTGCAATATCCTCGTACCATTTTCTAATTGAAAACAAAAAGCCGACCTTCTCAAACCATTTCCATGACGTGCCGTAGTTATGTCCCAAGCCGTCGCGGTCAGGAATAATCATTCCGGAAAGGAGGACACGGCAATCGGGAAACTCTGCAAATAGTGAGTCAAGAAAAGTTCTGACCGTATGCTTGTATTCGTATTCCTTCATATGAGTGCTGTTACCGCCCAAGAGGATTATAACCTCATCTATTTTATCAACACCCATACGTTTAACGTACGCATGAAAATCGTTACGTCTCGTCTCGGAGTCAAAAAACGGATTCGCTTCGGCATAATCACAAGATGTGAATACAATGTCTCCGTGATTAGTACCGCCACTCTCGTGACGAAGTACACCCACAGGAGGCGTAGGCTCGCACCAAGTCACTCTTATCAGCTTGATGCGGGTAGGCTTAATCGACTCTATCTTCCAAACGACGTCGTTTTCATCCTTATAGAAGCTGTGCTGATCTCCGCGCTCGCTCTTGTCTGAAAAGTCACCGTAGATGTAATAAAATCTTGGTGAAGCGTACGAAGCGGAATAGGAACTGAAAGCCCAGCCACCGTACCCTTCAAAGCGAGCGCCGTTACGCTCAATATTTCCAATAAAGCGGAGGTTTTTAAGCCCATCGCCCGCAGGAGTGCCGCCTGACTCCGTCAATCGTCGTTTAAACTCCTCTACCCAAACTCCCGGCTCGGTGAGCGAGTCCCCAACACATAGAATAACTCGTTCCTCTTTCGGGGAGACAGGCTTCGGGTAAATACGCAGTTCTACCTTTTGTTCCTCAAGAATTGCGCCGACGTTATCGCGCAGAGTGACGGTAAGAACGCGCGTTCCCACATCAGAGTCAATGGGCGTATAGACAAATTTCTTTCTGTACGCGATTCCATAATTATTTTTGTCGCTGAAGTTAAATTCAAGGTCATAAACGGACGGATCTACGCAGTAAAGAATTCCTCTGTAAAAAAGCTCAAAGGTATCTCCTACAACAAGATTGAAATATTTAGGAAGCTGCAAAATCATGATTTTTCTCCTTTTGTAAGGCATACAATAAATTTTCATAAAAGGCTCTAATCCAGAATCAAGTATTCTCACTTATTATAGCATAAAGAGAGAAAAAATGCAAAAAAAAATTACACACGGCTATACCATTCTGAAAATAAAAAAACAAGGCACTTAACCTTGTTGAAATCACGCCAAAGGCGTGGATGTAATCCGCAGCTTGTTGCGGTATGGAATCACCCCGACGGGCTGGATGGAATCCGTCGCAGACGGAATGGAATCAAGACGCAGGAAATGCACCTTCGGCGATGCCATACGCCTTCGGCAATTCCATCCACGCTGAAGCGTGATGCCATACCAAGCCTGCGGCTTGAGTCATGACCACCGGCCGTGCCGGTGGCTTGCACAAGCCCCCTTAGGGCATAGTACCGGCCGAGCCTATAGGCTCGTCGAAAGGAACGCCAACCGCGCGTTCTTCACCGGCTTGCCCCTAAAG
>JAZQGJ010000091.1:0-16123 GCA_045539995.1 Eubacteriales bacterium | reverse complement strand
AGTAGCCTAAGCGAACTCGAACTATAAGCCTCTCGGCGATAAAATTCCGTGTCTTTTGGCGCTGCTCGCCTTGAAAAGTCCACACTTATCTTCGTTTCGCATCACCCAAATCCTTCGAAATTTTATTCGACGAGAGGTGCGTGCAGTTTATATCGAGCAAATATTCAGGAGAGACGAGGCGAAAATTTGAAGTAATATGGGATATTGCAAGAATTTTTGCCGAAGTATATACGAATATTTGCCGATAGAAACCTTATTAGTTCGAGCTCGCTTAGGCTACTCCATACGTCGAGAGGAAGCGAACGGCGATAGCAAAAAAACATAATGCTTTGGAAGAAAAACGAAGTTTTTCAACTATAAGCTTTAATCAAATTTAAACGACGTAAAAAAATGCTATAAATAAATTCTCTTTTGTTTGCGGTTATGCCTGAATATGACATCCCCTGTTTATATTCTCACAATGTCGGACACCCTCCATTGCGTCCTTCGCGTAATAGTCGGCATGCATCTCGTCCGCGTACTCCTGTGTCAGCACGGCGCCACCTACGATTACCTTGCAGTAGGGGGCTTTTTCTTTTAAGAGAGCTATCGTCTCCTTCATTGCGGGAACCGTCGTCGTCATAAGAGCGCTTAACGCGGCTATACTCGCTTTTGTCTCCAGCACCTTTGAAACGATAGTCTCGGCAGACACGTCCTTTCCTAAATCATATACGAGAAAGCCGTAATTCTCCAAAAGCAGCTTAACTATATTTTTGCCTATATCGTGAATGTCGCCCTTTACCGTCGCTATAACCACCGAGCATTTATCTGCCGTCCTTTCGCTCGGCATAGAGCCTTTTATAACCTCAAAGGCTGCCTTTGCGCATTCGGCAGAAATAAGAAGCGTCGGAAGATATACGGTCTTTTTTTCGAAGCCATCGCCCACCGTGTTGAGCGCTGGGATTATCTCGTTCTGAATTATAGAAAGCGGCGCTTCCGTCTTTAAAAGCTCTGATGTAAGACGGGCAGCTCTTTCCTTTAAGCCCTTTATAATAGCGCCTTGAAGCTCGCTTTTTGCCTCTGCCTTCGGCTCGGCTGTCGGGAGCGCATCAGAAGGCGTACACCTCGTAGCATTTGCCGCCTCGCTTTGTGAAAAGGCTATATACTTTTCGCAGTTTTCGTCAAAGCCCGAGAGCGCGCGATACGCGTAATACGCCCTCATTATTTCAGGGGAATACGGATTTATTATCGCTGCGGAAAGCCCATTTGCGAGCGCAAGTGTGAAAAAGGCGCTGTTTACCGTGTCTCGCATCGGCAACCCGAATGAAACGTTTGAAACACCGAGCGAGGTGTGGCAGTCAAGCTCTCGTCTTATCATAGAAAGCGCGCGCAGAGTCTCTTTTGCCGCGTCCTTATCCGAGCTTATCGTCAGCGCCAAGGTGTCGAAAATAATATCCTTTTTATCTATTCCGTATTTCTCGGCTTCTGCGAGAATTTTTTTCGCTATCTCGAAGCGTCCCTCGGCAGCTTCGGGAATACCGTTTTCGTCAAGAGTGAGCGCGACAACAACTCCGCCGTATTTCTTCGCCAACGGGAAAATAGCGTCCATGCTTTCCTTTTTGCCGTTTACCGAATTTATAAGCGCCTTTCCGTTATATCGGCGCAATGCCCTTTCCATAGCACAGGCGTCTGACGTGTCAATCTGCAACGGCAGGTCAGTGACGCTTTGAAGCTCACCGACAACTAAAGTTAACATTTCTGCCTCGTCGATTTCAGGAAGGCCGACGTTTACGTCGAGAATCTGAACGCCCTTTTCCTCTTGAGAAATGCCCTCCTTGAGAATATAGTCAATATCTCTCTGCTTTAACGCCTCTTTAAAGCGCTTTTTGCCTGTCGGATTTATTCTTTCGCCTATAAGAACAGGCTCTTTATCAAATATACAAGCGTGCGTGTATGAGCTTACAAGAGTGAATTTCTTCTTTTCTACGGGAACGGGCGTAAGGCTTGACGTTTTTTCCACCAAAGCTGAAATATGCTCGGGCGTAGTACCGCAGCAGCCCCCGACAATTCTCGCGCCGAGAGAGACGCACTCCGCCATGTCGGAGGAAAACTCCTCTGCATCTACGTCAAAAACGGTTTTTCCGTCTATAATTTTCGGAAGATTTGCGTTAGGCTTTAAAATAACGGGCAGGGAAGAATACTTGAGGTATTCGAGAAGAATACTTTTTAGAGATTTCGGGCCGAGCGAGCAGTTGAGTCCTATAGCGTCAGCGCCGAGTCCCTCAAGCATAGCAACCATAGCGGCAGGGCTTGCGCCTGTTATCAGCTTGCCGTCGGCAGAATATGCGTTGGAAACGAAAACGGGAAGCGAGCAATTCTCCTTTGCCGCAAGAAGCGCCGCCTTCGTCTCGTAGGAGTCGTTCATCGTCTCTATGGAAATAAGGTCAAAGCCGTATTTCGCGCCTATTTTTACGGTTTTTGCAAATATCTCGACGGCGCTCTCGAAGTCAAGGTCTCCGTAGGGCTTCAGCATTCTGCCCGTAGGGCCTAAATCGAGCGCTACCCACTTTTCCTGCGCGCCCTTGCTTTCTTTTTTTGCGTCGTTCGCTATTTTTGCGGCGCTTGAAATTATGCTTTCAAGCTCACTTTCGGAAAATTTAAGTATATTAGCGCCAAAAGTATTTGCGTGTACTATATTAGCCCCCGCATTGAAATAGTCAAGATGAATGCTTTTTATAAGCTCGGGTTCAGTCAGGTTTTTCCTTTCGGGAAGCTCTCCCGCCTGTAAGCCGCGAGCCTGTAACAGTGTGCCGAAGCCCCCGTCCAAATATACTAAATTGTGCTTAATGTATTCTCTTAACTCCATAATATCTCCGATTTTATATCAATCTGTAATTACGCCCGACTTTCAATGCCGATTATAGCCGTCACCGATTTTGAGGGCGACAAAAGTAAACTTTCATTTACAAAAACACCTATGCTTTTAGCGCTGTCGAGCGCTTCGCAAATTCCTTTTTGCAGTTCAATAGGGAAATCTCCGTAGCCTGCGCTGAAGCGAGGACGCGTTTTGCGATTAAGAAGAGCCATTTCCTTTTTGATGTCAGAGCAGAAGGCGTCGCAAAGGCTCTCTATCCTTTCTGCTCCGAGCGCTTGAAAAATTAGCGCCCTTGACGGCTCTGTCCGACTGTATTTATTTATAAGTCGGTCAAGCTCAAGCCCTACGGTTGCCGCAAACAAGAGAAAACTGTCACAGCCGAAAAGATTTTTTTTAAGGCTCTTTGACTCGCATTCGGCAAAGGCGAGGTCTAATCTGTCTCCGTCTATCTTCAAGGGAAGCTCGCAATAGCAGACGGAATATCTGAGCTTGCCCGAGACTTCTTCTATACATTCGCAAATAAGCGAGTCGTAATCCGAAACGCTTTTGTCTACGCCCGCATAGCGCAAAATTTCAGGGCGATTTATTTCTATTTCGGAATATTCACGCAAAAAAATATTCTTTTTCATAATTTAAGTATGTCGGATAAATTGCTCTGTATCGCGGCGGCAACGTCAGGCTTGTTCATAGAATAGACGTGTACGTTCTTTATGCCGTTTGCGAAAAGGTCTATTATCTGGTCGGTAGCGTAGGCGATTCCCGCCTGCTTCATAGCAGAAGCGTCAGAGCCGAATTTATCGACTAACGCCTTGAAGCGTTGGGGCATAAACGAGCCCGAGAGCTTTATCGCGCGTTCTACCTGATTTGCGTTAGTGATAGGCATAATGCCTGGGATAACGGGAACGGTAATTCCACTCTCTCTTATTTTGTATAGGAAATTATAGAGAAGATTGTTGTCGAAAAACATCTGCGTAGTCAGAAACGAGCAGCCTGCCTCCACCTTTTCCTTGAGATGAAGAATGTCTTCCTTTTGATTTTTGCTTTCAGGATGTATTTCGGGGTAGCACGCGCCGCCTATACAGAAGTCTGCGCCGCTCTCCTTTAATTCTCTTATGAGGTCTATTGCGTGCCTGTACGCCCAGAGAGTCCTGTCGCTCTTTTCAAGCTCGGGGGTAAGGTCTCCGCGCAGCGCCATAACGTTTTCAATTCCCGCCTCTTTTATCGCCTCTATCTTCGAGAGAACCGTCTCTCTCGTCGAGGAAACACAGGTGAGATGCGCCAGAGTGGGTACTCCGTAGCGTTCCTTTATATTTTTAGCAATCTCCAAGGTATATCGGTCTGTTCCTCCGCCCGCCCCGTACGTAACACTCATAAAATAGGGGCGTAGCTTTGCTATTTCCTCGGTTGCGTGCTTTACGCTTTCAAAGGCCGTGTCGGTCTTCGGCGGAAACACTTCAAAGGAAAGCGACAGCCCTTCGTTTTTTAAAAGCTCGGAAAGTTTCACGTTTTTCTCCTCTTTATAAATCTTTATTCTACAAAAATATTATAACTCAAAAATGCCTCTCTTGCAACAGTTTTTTTGAGTTTTTCTTTGAAGCGGCTAAAAAAAAAGCTCAAGCTGAAAAATCAGCCTGAGCTTTTTTATACAATGCCGTATGTATTTGTTAAGGGGTCCTCAAAAAGCGGAATTTGTAAGGGATAAAAGGTAAATACGAAGAAAGCCACAGCGATAAGGCAGAGCAGAGCTAAGGAAAGCTTTTCATACCTGCAGTCCGAATTTTGCTTGAAGAGCTTCGTCTCATAAATATATGCAAGCGCCGCCGCTATAAAAAATATGCTTATGTTAAAATAGTCGGGAGTTTTTCCGAATACGCCGTTCGCGGTGTAAAAAATTATAGGGATAAGAATGAGTCCCAAAAGCGTACCCTTCAGCTTTACGCACCAGAAGCCGCCCGCTTCCTTTCCTATAAATCGGCTTTCGATTATGGCGAACAGAAGCATAGGGAAGAATATCAGCTTCATATGCTCCCAGGTCGATTCATTCACGCCCGAAAACAAAGCGGCAAAATTGCTTTGTGTCCAATCATAGAGAAAGTGAGAAAGAGTCCCGAAAATAGAAGTAAAGGCAAACCCCACGAGCTGCCAGACGGATACGTTGCTTTTCATAACCCACCTCTGAATATATCTTTTAGTAAAGCATATTCAGAAATGATTGATTTTATGACAAGCTTTGATTTTTCTTCAACGCCAGAAAAATCACCTTTCAGGTAAATAGTGAAAAGCCCCTTAAAGTGCTCTTGGAAGCTTTTCGCCTTTTCAAGAGCTGCCTTAAGGGGCTTTATCATTTAGGTGCGTGGGGGCTTTTCGGCAAAAGAAATTATTTCTTGAGTGCGCCGTAAAGACCGATGACGCCGTCTATCGCGAGAAGAATACCAACGATGAGGATCATAACGTCAACCCCGTTGCCGAATGCGAGCAAAAGACCAACAACCACCGTGAGAACGGGGAAAACGAGGTCAAGCGCATTCTTTTTGCTCTTTTTAAGTGCGTCTAACAAAGCGATAACGCCCTTAACGGCAATAAGAATGCCGAGAACAAGCAGAACGATTGCCGTCGCCAACCAGCCGAGTATAAGAATAGCCAAGCCGATAACAAGGCTTATACCGCCGCCGGTAAGGTTCTTCTTCACGATATCAAGAACACCTGAGACAATGAAGAAAATGCCTGCAATAGTCATTGCCCAGCCCAATGTCTGGGAACGGAAAATCGCGAGAAGCACACCGATAATGATGTAGAGCAAAGAGGAAAAAAGCTCTGAATTAGATTTTTTAGCCATAGCTAAACTCCTTTCAAGGTTTAATTAAAATATGTAAAAAACGTCGCTAATATAATTATACTCCGTCAATCGAATTTTGTCAATAGTTTTTAAATGCAAAAAACGCAAGCTAAAAGCAACCTGTCACTGAAAATTAAGCGCCCTTCGTACTACTTTTTTGCAAAAAAAACTTGATTTTTGCTCATTTTGTGATATAATTAAAACGTATTATCTGATATGCTTTCTGAAAGGAACCGAAACGGAAATGATTAAAGACAACTTTACGGTAGGCTCGCCCTCAGAGTGCGGCGTAGCTTATGAGCACATCAACGCGTTTATAGACGAGATAGAAAAAAGACGCATTATGATACACGGCTTTGCTTTTCTTCGCGGAGATAAGCTGTTTGCCGAGGGATATTTTGCGCCGATTGACAAGGATTTCTTACACAGAATGTATTCCACCAGCAAGACCTATACCGCGATGGCGATAGGCGCTCTTGCCGCCGAGGGAAAGATCTCTCTCGACGATCCCGTACATAAGTATTTTCCCGACAAGCTTCCAAAGGATCTTCACCCCTATATTGCCGAGGCGACTATTCGCCATCTGCTTATGATGGCAACGCCCTTTAACCGCGAGGTTTACGGCAGATACGTTCCCGACTGGGAATACAGCTTTTTCAATACTCCCCCTCACGTTCGTCCGGGTACACGATTCGTTTACGATACCTGTGGCACCTATATGCTCGACTGTATCGTTGAGCGCGTGACGGGCAAGCCTTTTCTTGATTACTTAAAGGACGTCGCTCTCCGCGAAGTCGGCTTCTCCGAGGACGCTTGGTGCGTAACCTCACCCGACGGTCACTCATGGGGCGGCTCTGGCGTTATGGCAACCCTACGAGATACGGTTCGCTTCGCAACTCTTGTTAAAAACCGTGGAGTCGCTCACGGCAAGCAGCTTTTGCCTGCCGATTTCATAGATGAGGCTACCTCAAGTCAGATAAGCAACGGCGGCGTAGACGGTCTCTGTCACGGCTACGGCTACGGCTACCAGATCTGGAGAACCGCCCTTAACGGCTACGCCTTTCTCGGAATGGGCTGTCAATGCGCATGGATAATTCCCGACCTCGATTTTGTTGCGGTATTTTTTGGCGACACAGACGGCGAGTCTAACTACGCGAATATGTACGAATTGGCAAAGGAGCATATTGTAGATAATCTCGGAAAGCCCTACGAAAAGGACGAAGCGGCAGAAGCGGCGCTTAACAAGCGACTCGCAAATCTCAAGGTGGTATCTCTCGGTGGCGCAAAAACCTCGCCTATAGCCGAAAGCATCTGTGGCAAGGAGTACACCATGTTCTCGAACCCGATGCAGATGACCTCGGTTCGCTTTGAGTTCGACGGCGACGAGGGCGCTATGTATTACGACACCCTGCGCGGCAAGAGAAAAATGCCCTTCGGAATGGCGAAGAACGTGTTCTTTAAGTTCCCCGAGAAGCACTATTACGACAGACAGATAAATATCCCGTCGGGCAGAGAGCATGACGCCTTCGCCTCTGCGGAGTGGACGGACGAAAAAACTCTCCATATCCGTATGTATATGTACGATAACTGTATGGCTAATATGCACGCCTATATCACCTTTGACGGCGACAAAATCGCAATCAAGATGAAAAAGGTCGCCGAGTGGTTCATGGACGAATACGTCGGCGAGGCATACGGCAAAGTGAAAGAATAATTGAGAAAATAATTTCGGGAGGCAGAAGCCTCCCTTTTTTTGTCAAAAAAGAAAGCCGCTTTATCGTGGGACTTGCAAGAGGTGACGTTGCTCTGAATAGCTTCTGTAGAATTAAAGAGAAGGCTCTATAAAATTCTCGTAGAGAGCAAAGTTACATAAAACCTTGACATTGTGAAAGCCTTGTGATATAATTTACGTTGAATAATTATACTTTAATGTATATTATTATATTAGTACTATTTACGCGTATACTTTTCAAGATTGTGAAAAAAGATATTGTCTAAAGATTATAGACTTTGAAAAGAGGGGGATGCAATGAAGAAACGGATACTTTCGTTATTGATGGCTTGCTGTATGATTTTTGGCAGCCTTGTCTTGTCTCCCAAGGTTTCTGCCGCCGATTCACTCGTTATGACAGACCACGGCGGAATGTACGGCGCGCATCTCTTGAGCCGCACTGAAATTACGAGAAAAGAAGACGGAAGCTTCGACGTAACCGTTGATATGTATACCTACTACGCGATGCTCAAGGAGAACCGTGATATAACGAGCTCAGTCGACGACTTTTACGTCGTTGACCGTGACGGAACCTACCTTGTCGAGCTTTGGGGGGGCGACGGCGCTTCAACACAAACGGCAAGCGGCGGTCTTGGCGGATACACGTACGGTGTCATCGAGCTTAAAAAGGGCGATGTTATTTTCTATACTCTTGGTGGCGCCGGCAGTCTTTCAGCCACGTCCGGTCAGGGCGGTGGAGCTAACGGCGGCGGACATTGCGGTCCGAAGGGAAGCACCGCGGTTGGCGGCGGCGGCGGTTATTCGGCTGCGTTCCTTTACAAAAACGGCGAGGAAGCCGAATACTTTTACAGCACGTATACCGACAGCGACCTCAATTTGACGAGAAGCATTATCGAGTCTGACCGACTTTCAAAATACATAATGATAGCAGGCGGCGGCGGCGGCGCGGGCTCGGGCACGGGCGACAGAAACGACGTTGCCCCCGCAAACGGCGGCGCGGGCGGCTACGCGGGCACTACATCGGGAAAGCTTGACTCTGCCGAGGGCTACTCGGTTTCGGGAACCTTCTATGCGGGCTTAAGCGGCAGCTCTACCGACGGCACGGGCGAATACGCAGGCAAAGGCGGCGACTATCTGCCCGGAAAGGCGCTCTCTACCGTACTCGGTTGGGGCGAGGGCTCGCAGCCTAACGACTGGTCAGGTTCTCAGAACAAGCAGCTTGGCGGCGGCGCGGGCGGTGACGGAAACTATCGTGGCGGCGGTGGCGGCGGCGGATTCGCAGGCGGTTCAGGCGGTCTCGTTCACAATATAGCCCTCTCACGCGGAGTGGGTGGTGGCGGTGGCGGTTCGTCCTTCATAAGCGAGCTGTTTTCTCCCACGACAGTCGAGGCAGACGGCTACCGAGTGGGCAGAGAGCGTACCGACAAGCGTCAGAACGATGACGACGGCACGCTTGGCGGCTATTTCCACATTGTTTATCTCGACGAGGAAAACGTCGATTATATGAGCAATCTCACTGTAGAGCTTGCGCGTACCCCCTTCTTTACTATCACAAAATTTGACGTCACGAATATAGTAAACGACGTTATATATACGAACGACGAGGATATACTTAAAGACGAGAGCAAAAACGCCGTCGAGGCGTTCGGCTTTATCGAAAATCCCGTAGTCCCTGCCCCGACAGACGTTCTGCGGCAGATCTATATGGAAAACACCCCCTACGACCTATCCTCTAATACCTATGGCAGCTCTGTAGAGAGCAATCTGGGAACTCTGAAATTCTCGATTTTCGGTGTTTCGCTGATGCCTAATACGGTAACGGGCGGTGAGCGCGACCACCTGACGATTTCCTTAAACTTTAAGCCCAAGGACGACTTTGCGGGCGGAAATAACGTTCCACTCTTTGCTGGCAGCGAGATCATATGCCGACCAGTCGACCAGACTGTGAACACGGAGCACGTAACGGGCAAGGTGAGTATGAAAAACTTCTGCGGCTACGTCAACGTGCCGATGCACCTCAATCCCGTTCCCGTTAACCACACTCCTCAGGGTCTCGACCCCGCGAACACGAAGCACGCGGTCTCCTCGCTCTTCGTTGATCGCTACGTGGACGTGCGCGAAAAATTGAACAAATCCGACTGCCCCTGGCAGTACTACTTCATAGAGAATATCGGCTACCACACGGTTTCCGACGAATTTGGAAACGATCTGCCCATCTACGAGACGGACGGAGTAACCGAGGCAACTATTTCACCCGACGAAACTACACGTTACCTTATCTCACTCTCCGCACGGGCAAAGACTCCTGCGGGAAAGGTCTATGCGCGACTTGGCGATGTGATGACCGATAAGCTCTTTACAGGCTGGTCTATCGTTACTATTGCGGGCACAGGTATGGAGCCGTTAGGCAACAATATGGTGGTCTACAACAAGGCGTTGAGCTTCGACGAAACAAGCGGTGAATATATCCTTTCTCTGCACCTTTCTTCAGACTCCAGCGGAAGTATTCAGTCTGAGGATAACCTGCCGACCTTCAACAACATAGCGTACGGTGGAGGTCTTGACGAAAACGGGCAGACGGTTAGCCGAGTTTCTACAGTAACTATCCCTGTCACAGGTACTTATACCCTGACGCTTAAGGGCGGAGACGGTGGTATGGGTGGCGCGGCAAGCTTTTCGCTTCTTGGCGCTTCTGGCGGTACGGGTGGCGTGGGCGCTAATATCACGGCTTCCTTCGTTCTTGAAGCTGGAGTGACCTTGCGTTACTTCGCGGGAAGAAATGCCGATAACCAGAGTGAAGCCAATAAGGGTGCGCTTGGCGGCGATGCCTCTTACGTGGCAGTTCTTGACGAAAACGGCAATTTTGCCTATTACCTTATGATCGCCACAGGCGGTCCCGGCGGCGGAGGCGCAGGCGCTCTCTGGTCTGACGGTGCGAACGGCTCACAGCCCACCGCAGTCAATCCCTCGGCAGAAAAGATAACCGACGAAAACAAGCTTGCCGATTACGCGGGCAACAAGGGCGCGGACGGTGGCTGGGGCGGAAGCGGAAGCTCGGGCGCAGTCAAAGCAAGCTATATCTACAGCGGAAGCGGCGACGGCATTACCTATCGAGCGCCAAACGGCAATGACGTTCCCCCTCACAACGTGGGCGCTCCTGCCAGTGGCACAGCGACGGGAGGCACTGGTACTCTTACCTGTACAGGACTTGGCACGGGCCTTTCGGGCGCCGAGGCCGAGCTTGGTGCCTACGTGCTTGAGACTGCTATTTCGAAATATTTTACGGTAACAGGCGTTTCTTTTGGCGAAGGAGTGAAGGGTGAAAGCCCGACAGTCTCTATTACCGAACGTAAGCGTTATGCCGATAAGGACACTCCCTTGTCAAATGACGATGAAAGCTACACCTACGAAAAAATCACGGCTGAAGTGAGTGTGTCTCCCGTGGCGCTTGGAAGCGGCAATGTAAAGCACGTGGAATTTACAGTTGAGCTCCATCTTATGCCTCGCGAAGGCTTCCTTGGCGGTAACGACGTTAAGATCATCGAGCCTGCTATGGATACTACGGGACTTCTTACGGGTATGAAGCTCTCCCTCACTGACACCGACACCTACATAAATATTGACGAGAGCCGAACGCTTGATTACGCAAACGTTCCTATTGACAAGAGCCTTCTCGACAAAATTAGCCTTGACACGCAAGATAGGACCTACGTTTACGGCGACACGCTGTATATTAAGAATTTGGTAAAGGAAGTGAAGCTTCCCGATCTTGCTTACTACGGCTGGCAAGCTGATTATCTGACGCTCGTTGATCCAAGCAAGGACGAAACGCTGCTCGCACCTGAAGCAACGACAACGTATACTCTTGAGGCGGGGGTTGCCCCCTTGTACCGAGAGCCTTACGCCACAGAGCGCGACCACAAGGACGAAGCAGTCTTTCCTTTGATTACAGTGAGCGAAAAAGTTACGGTTTATACCGACTTCGAGGTCACCTTTGATCTCAAGCATATTGACTTGTACGGCGTTACCGCCGACGGAAGCGGAAGATACCTGATTCCCTTCGGTCCTGACGGCAACGACGGATATATAGCAGAAGATGATTACGTCTTCTATCTTTCGACCTCGACAGGCGAGGAGGGGCACGAGCATCACCTGCCGCAAGCCATTGAGATAACCGTAGGCGACACCCTGCTTAATGAGGGCGTTGATTATATCTACGACCGTGGCTACGATACGGGTTCGGTAAACGAAAATCAGTCCCGTCAGGCAGAGGTGCGCATCCTTCGCGAAAGCATTCGCGGTAACGTTAAGGTTACTGCGGCGGCGTGCGAGGAGCACCACGTTCTGTATTACGTCTATCAGCTTTCACCCGAAAGCGACAGGACGACGACGCTCCAGCTTGAGCACAAGCATTACAGTGAGCACGTAGAGCCCGAAGAGGATTTCGAAACGGCAGGAGCTACGCTTCCCTCGGATACCGACACTCATAGCTTTTTATGGGATTTCGGCGCTCTTGAGCTTGATTCCGAGGGGCATCACGTTATGCCCAAGGGAGAAGCATGGGTAACGGGACGCTACATTCCAAAAGAATTTACACTTACAGTCAAATACGTTGACGAGGAAGGCAACGAGTTAAGCGAGCCCTTTGTGGGAACGTTCGCTTACGGCGCGAGCTATAACGTTCCTTCTCCTACAATAAGCCGCTATAAGCCCGACCTTGCCAACGTAAGCGGAACGGTAAGCGGCGACGTAGAGAAGACGGTTGTTTACTCTCCCGCCGTGGGTCTGCTTACGATACATTATGTCTATGCTGACGGCGCAAAGGCGTCGGACTCCTATTCCAACCAGCTTGCAAGCGGTATGCCGTTTGCGATTCCTTCTCCCTCTGTTCCGGGACACACCCCAAGCTACTCTATGGTAGAAGGAACGATGGAGGACGACGGCTTGACCTTTACGGTAATCTACTCCCCTAATCGCTACAGCCTGACCTTCCTTGTAGACGGAGAGATGCTGGAAACGCGAACCGTCGAATACGGAAAGATCTACAGCTATGACGCGGGCAGCGGTTCATATGAGCCATTTCCCACCCCTGTAAAGCTCGGATACGCCTTTGAGGGCTGGGAGTACGGCGGAAGTCTCATCAAGGCAAGCGATACCGTTAATCTCAAAGAAGACACCACGCTCACCGCGCGCTTCACGGCGCAGAGCTTTACCATTACGGTTCAGTATTTTACCGACGACGAGGGCTCCGCAGCCCCCTTTGAGCCAACGGTTCTGACCGTTACCGCAGGCGATACCTACGATTTCAACGTTCCCAAGCTTACAGGATACACCCCCGACCCGTCGGTGCTTTCGGGCAAGATGCCCGCGCAGAATCTGGTAATTTTCGTTACCTACTATCGCAACAGCTATACAGTTACGGTTATTTACGAAACCCCTGCGGGAGTTGAGACAATTCCTACGTATAGCCAAGCCTACAAGTACGGAGAGGAATATAACGTAATATCCCCCGAGCGTGACGGCTACCTGCCAAATCTTTCGGCAGTAAGCGGCGTGATGGGAGAATCCGACGTGACGGTAACAGTTGCATATTACAGTACCGCAATCACGGTCGAGGTGGTATGGGGCGAGATGAAGTTCAGCTATTCTTGCGGAAAATGGAATCCCGAGACGCTCACGTACAGTGGCGGATCGCTTGCGCCCGTCGGCGGCAGCAACAGCGTCAAGGTTACAAACAAAACGCAGGACAAGGATGTGAATGTAGAATTTGCATTCCTTCCCTCTGGAAATTGCCCTGCGGGTATTAAGGGATACTTCACACCCAACAGAAACGAAACCAATCCCAGTCAAAACGCAATCACACAACCGATTACTCTCAAAAAGAAAAGCGGCACGACTACGGCGTACTTTTATCTGGAGGATACCGATGATTCGCTTGGCTCAATCGGCGTCCCCGACGTTTTCACACTCGGACGGTGCACCGTTATCATCAGTGAAAAATAGGAGGCCTTATGACTCACTTTACTCACGTTTTTAAACAGAATTACGACAAAAGGCTAAAGATTGGCGGAGAATCTCTTTTCGGCTATTCCAAAAAGAAGCTTCGAGAGCTTTACCCCGAAAAAAATTATACTATCGTCGGCGAGGCGAAAAGCGCAAAGCCGAAGAAAAAGAAGACGGATGCTGCGGAAGAAAAGAAAAATGACCGCCGCATAGGTCATCTCTCTGTGGACAGCAAGTCCTACGACCTGTTCAAGCTCGGCGCGCACAAGAGAGCCTTCTACCGACTGGACGGCTATATCTGCGTAGGCGAGGACAGCTTTGTGGTAGTTCACAGCTGCCGCATCCCCTTCCTCGTGACGCTTTTTGTTCTCCTTGCGTTGATAGCGGTGACGTCGGTGCTCATCGTTCAGCTTCTTATGAATCCGAAGCCGCCCGTGGTCATCAATCCCGACCACCCCCTGCCCGACATCGATCCCGAGATAGAGCACCTTCCCCCGTCGGATGATGACGAAAAGGTAGACTCTAACGGTGGAGGCTTCGTTTCCATCGTCTACACGAAGGACGCTGTCGTTTCGCTTGCCACCAATAAGGCGACTATTTTCTATCAGAACCCGAACAAGTCTAACCACAGCGTGGTTATTGAGCTATATCTCGTTTCTGACGGACAGGAATACTTCCTTGGAAAAACAGGACTTATCCCAGCGGGAAGCGCGATCTACGAAATGGACGTTTCAGAGCGCGACGCCAACGTCCGCGCGGGAATTTATACGGGTCTTTACCGCTTGTTCTATTATGACCCGATTACAGGCGAGCGCGCGGCGCTCTCATCCGACGTTACCGAGATTCAGATTTCGGTAAACGAGCAGTAGAATTATATCGCGGGACATTTGAGGCAGTCCTTGCGAATATAATATATAAATGTAAGAAAGGAATACTTATTATGAAAAAGTTTTTGACACTTGCACTCGTTCTCGTTATGGCGCTTACACTTTCAGTTTCCGTATTCGCTGTGGATATTGTTGGCGGTGAAAGCGGTTCTTCAACACTTGGAAACCCTGATAATATCGAGGCTGTAATTACCGTTGAAAAAGGAGAAGCAGAAAAAGTTTACAGAGTAGATATTGCATGGGAGAATATGAATTTCACGTACGCTCAAGAGTACGATATCGAATGGGACCCCGCAAGACTTGAATATACAGATACGGTCGAGGCTAGTTGGAGCCATAAACAAGCAACAATAACAATCACCAACCGTTCAAATGCCGACGTAACCGTTTCCGCTGAGGCAACTCCCGGTGAAGCTAATGTGAACTACACGTTTAGTGGTGATGGAACAGGAACCCGTCTCGACAGAGCAGATGTTTCCGGGGGCAGTTACACTACTGAGTACACCTTCAAGATTACAGACGATCAGGGGCCCACTCAGACAGGTACGAGTACGATTGCAACCATTTCTATCACCCTCCAATAAGACAAACTGTTAAGCAAGCACACGGCTTTGCCGTGTGCTCCCATAAAAAAACGGAGATAGAGAATGGACAAACGGCAGCACTTGATAGTGGCTATATTCGCAGGACTTCTGGCGGCGGCGCTTATTGCGCTTGCCGTCGTAGCCCTTACCCGAAAGCCCGACGTAATAATTTCGGAATTTGAAGCTCCCCCCTTCGACGAGGGCGCTGTTTTCGGTATACCCGAGGAGGTAACTGCTCGCGGTGATTACCACGAGGGCACCGTCAAGGGCTGCTTTTCCTTCTCGATTTGCGGCGCGCCCGTCTATGAGAACGGACGCCTTTATCCCTATTTTGCCTCACACGGGGATAACGAGGTCTGGCTTCTCATAAAGGTATACGGCGCAGACGGAACCGAGATCGGAAAAAGCGGGCTGATACGTCCGGGCGAATGTATCCCATCAGTTGAGCTTTCCTCGCCACCTAAGGGTAACGAGATACGCGTGAAGATATTTTCATACGAACCGGACACCTATTTAAGTCGCGGGTCAGCCTCCGCCACCCTTGCCCTGCTCCGAAATTGATTTCTGACAAAATAAAAAATAACCCGAAGGGCGTTCGTCTCAATGCGGGTTGTTTTTTATTTTGACTGAAATTTGCGAAAAAGGCGGCAAAAAACGCAAAATGTGAAAAATCGCAAAAAAGAGAAGCCCCGAAAACGAAGTGTTTTCAAGACCTATGTGGCGTAGGCTACGGGGTACTCGCCTAAGGCGAGGATTTTTCGCCACGCCGCTTGTGAGCGAGCTCCCAGACGGCTATCGGCTCAAATGCGAACCCTTGTGGCTTTGGACCAAACGGTTTTCAAGGCACATCAACCGGTCAGAAATTGGCGGATTTTGCGCGAAGATAACAGATGATAAAAGAAGCTGAAACCCCAGTATTTACAAGGGTTTTCGGCTCTTTTTTGTTCGATCCACGAAAAATCCCCGTGCCGTAAAGCATAGCGATTTCTAAAAATATTTCTAAAAAATTTTTAGAAATTGTTTTAGAAATGCACCCCCGTTTGTGTGGATTGTTTCGGGGAGGTTTTCGCGTCAATGCATATTTTAGGATATTGAAAACCTTAAATTATGCATATTTTCGGATACTCCAAAACTCGATTTATGCATATTTTCGGAGGTTCGGCGCAAATGTACCTGTCAGTTGCTGAGTGAAAATTCGCTTTATTCGCCGAAAATTCGCTCTGATCA
>JAZQGJ010000090.1:0-19560 GCA_045539995.1 Eubacteriales bacterium | reverse complement strand
GCCAAGCGGTCTTAGGAAGACAAATTGGCAACTCAACTCCTTGGCTCACAGAACGACATGGCTACGATCCGACTTTGAAATATAGTCGTCCGTGCTTGCTTGCAAGCAGACAGACACGGACTTCGTATATTATAATTTATGTGATGTTAATTTCATTAAGATGAAATTAACTGCGCTGACTATACAGGTTAAATTAAAATTAAGGCGGTAAGGCATGAGAATTTTAGGCATAGATCCCGGACTTGCAATTGTCGGATGGGGAATAATTGAAAAGGTAAATTCTTCTTTTTTGCCCGTTGCGTGCGGCGCTATAAGAACTCCCGCCCATACCGATTTAAATAAGCGTCTTGCGATGATTTATGACGATATGAACGTTTTAATAGAAAAATATAAGCCTGACGAAATGGCAATCGAAGAGCTTTTCTTTAACACCAATATAACTACGGGTATTACGGTTGCAGAAGCGCGAGGCGTGATTTTACTTTCAGCCTTTCGTCATCAGATAAAGACCTTTGAATATACTCCACTTCAGGTAAAGCAGGCAGTTGTGGGATACGGAAAGGCTGAAAAAAATCAGGTTATTTCAATGGTCACCTCGCTTTTGAGGTTAAAGGAAGCGCCAAAGCCCGATGACACGGCAGACGCGCTTGCAATTGCTTTATGTCATGCGCAGTCCTCTAATTCCCGCATGGCGCAATTTTATAATAAATAATTTTGAGATAGGAAAAATAAAATGTGGATCAGCGATAAATGGAAGGATTATGAGCTTACGGATACGTCTTCGGGAGACAGGCTTGAAAAATGGGGAAAATATACTCTTGTAAGGCCTGATCCTCAGGTTATATGGAACAGCGATAAAAAGAACCCGTTATGGCAGAAGGCAGACGCCGTTTATACGAGATCTAAATCGGGTGGCGGCGCTTGGAGTAGAAACAATCTTCCGTCACAATGGACCGTAAGATATGAAGATCTGATATTACGGGTAAAGCCTATGGGCTTTAAGCATACAGGTATTTTCCCCGAGCAAGCTACGAACTGGGATTGGTTTTCCGAGTTGATAAGGAATAGCGGACGGGAAATTCGTGTTCTCAATCTTTTTGCTTATACAGGGGCAGCGACTGTAGCCGCAGCAAAGGCGGGCGCGAGTGTTTGCCACGTAGACGCGGCAAAAGGAATGGTGGAAGCGGCGAAAGAAAACGCGAGTCTGAACGGCCTTTCCGACGCGCCTATCAGATATATTGTTGATGACTGTAAAAAATTTGTTGAGCGTGAGATTCGACGTGGAAAAAAGTATGACGGTATAATTATGGATCCGCCCTCATACGGACGTGGACCTACGGGCGAGGTCTGGAAAATCGAAGAAAGCATAGATGATTTTGTTCAGCTGGTTTCGGGCGTTTTAAGTGATAACCCCTTGTTCTTCTTGCTGAATTCTTATACGACAGGGCTGTCTGCTTCAACGATGAAATACATAGCAGAGCTGCGCTTAGGGAAAAACAGAAGCATGAAGTGCGAAGCCGATGAGCTTGGATTGTATGTTAAGGACAGTGGATTATCGCTTCCTTGCGGCAGCAGTGTAAGATGTGTTTTTGATTGATTTGCAATTTTGTTTTGAAAGGAAGTAATTTTTTTGGAAAGATTCATCAGAACAGAGAATTTATCCTTTGCCTATCCTTCGGATGAAGAAAATTCAAGCGAAGTGTCGGCTTTCGCTGTAAATGATATAAATATAGATATAAATCGTGGAGAGTACGTTGCAATTCTCGGACATAATGGATCCGGAAAATCTACCTTTGCAAAGCTGCTCAATCTCATTATTGTCCCCAAAAGTGGAAAAATAATTATGGACGGCAATGATATAACGACAAACGCTGAAAACATAAGCGATGATGAGATTTTTGCCATAAGACGAAAGGTCGGAATGGTTTTTCAGAATCCCGACAATCAGCTTGTCGCCAACGTTGTTGAAGAAGATGTAGCTTTCGGCCCCGAGAACCTCGGAATTCCAAGGGAAGAAATAAGGCAGAGGGTTGACGAAGCGCTCAAAACGGTAGGAATGACCTCTTACGCACAGCATGCGCCGCACAGACTTTCTGGTGGGCAGAAGCAGCGTGTAGCTATAGCAGGTATAATTGCTATGACTCCTGAATGTATTATACTTGATGAAGCCACAGCGATGCTTGATCCTGTAGGCAGAAAAGAGGTTATGAATACAGTAGAGAAGCTAAATCGCGAAAAAAATATGACTGTAATTCATATAACTCATTATATGGAAGAGGCGATACGCGCAGATAGAGTGATTGTAATCAATGATTCAAGAGTTTATATGGACGGTACGCCTAAAGAGGTTTTTTCAAGAATTGAAGACTTGAAGAAGGTAGGGCTCGAGGCTCCGCAAGGGACAGAGCTTTTATTCGAATTGAAAAAACTCGGATATGATCTACCC
Source organism: Eubacteriales bacterium (assembly GCA_045539995.1). Lineage (GTDB taxonomy): Bacteria > Bacillota > Clostridia > Oscillospirales > CAG-272 > UBA1740. The sequence goes on along the minus strand of JAZQGJ010000090.1, from coordinate 17,114 downwards.
GACGACTGTCTGTCGGTCGAGGAATGCGCAGATGCGCTGTATGACTTAATTGGAAGGGAACAGAAAAAATGAACGTTTTAGAGCTTGAAAATGTTTCCTATGTTTATGGCGCTGACACTCCCTATAGAATGGATGCGCTAAAAAACATAAATCTGAGCTTTGAAAAAGGAAAGATAACAGGTCTTATCGGTCACACGGGCTCGGGTAAATCCACGCTGGCCCAAATGTTAAACGGCCTCATTAAGCCTCACAGCGGAAGGATTTTGCTGAACGGAAAAGATATATGGGAAGAGCCTAAAAAAATAAGAGACGTTCGTTTCAAAGTCGGTCTTGTCATGCAATATCCCGAATATCAGCTTTTTGACGATACTGTAAAATCGGATATCGGATTTGCATTGAGAAATATGTATCTTCCCGACTCCGAAATTGAGGAAAGAACGAATGAAGCTATGAATTTTGTCGGTCTTTCACAAGAGCTTTACGAGAAGTCTCCATTTGAGCTTTCGGGAGGACAGAAAAGAAGAGTAGCTATAGCGGGGGTCGTTGCTATGCGCCCTGAGGTGCTTGTCTTGGATGAGCCTGCGGCAGGTCTTGATCCTAAGGGAAGAACCGAAATTTTGAGTCATCTCCGAGAATATCAAAGACAAAAAAACGCAACGGTTATTTTGGTTAGTCACAGTATGGAGGATATGGCAAATTATTGCGATAATATCGTGGTTTTAAACAGAGGCGAGCTTTTTATGCAAGGAACTACACAAGAGGTATTTTCTCGCGCATCAGAGTTGGACAGAGTAGGCTTGGACATTCCTCAAATTGCGCACGTTGCCGAACTTCTTAAAAATAAAGGCGTTTCTCTTGAGGGAGAGCTATATACTGTTTCGGGTGTAAAAGAGGCTCTTTTAAAGCTGATTAGCGGGAAGGAGCGTGAGTAATGCTTAACGATATCACTCTCGGGCAATACTTTACAGGCGACTCGCTTCTTCATAAGTTGGATCCGAGGACAAAATTGATAACTGCTTTCGTCTTTGTAATCGCTGTTTTTTCTGCAAGGGGAATACTTGCTTTGTCACTCATGATAATAACGTCGCTTTTACTTGTTTTGCTCAGTAAAATTTCTTTTAAGATTATCTTAAAAGGATTAAAGCCGATAGTTATGGTTCTTCTTTTTACGATAATCTTGAACGTTTTTTTGACTAAATCTTCATCAGAAGAGCCAATTTTTGAGTTTTACTTTTTAAAGGTTTATGAGGAGGGACTCTGGAGAGCGCTTTATATGGCGCTTCGTGTTATTATTTTGATAATAGGAAGCAGCATTCTTATTTCTTACACTACCTCTCCTATTATGCTCACCGACGCAATTGAAACCTTGTTTGCCCCTCTTAAGAAAATAAAGGTTCCTGTTCACGAATTTGCCATGATGATGTCTATCGCTCTCAGATTTATTCCTACGCTTATTGAGGAAACCGATAAGATAATGAACGCTCAAAAAGCGCGAGGGGCAGATTTCTCAAACGGAAGTATAATAAAACGCGCTAAAGCGCTTGTTTCCATTTTAATTCCGCTATTTGTCTCTGCTTTTAAAAGAGCTGAGGATCTTGCAATGGCGATGGAATGTCGTTGCTATCACGGCGGTGAGGGAAGAACAAGGCTCGTGAAGCTTGAATTCCACGCCCGCGATTTCCTCTTTATGACAGCCTTTGTTTTGCTGATGGCGGCAATTATTATTTTAAATAAAATTCCTTTCGGATATATGTTATAAAGAAAAAATGAAATATTTTGCTAAAATAAGATATTTAGGAACGGATTTTTGCGGCTTTCAGGTTCAGCCTGAGTGCAGAACGGTACAGGGAGAATTAAATATCGCTGCGGAAAAATTGTTTGGTGTTCCATGCCAAATTACAGGCTGTAGCAGGACGGATAGCGGCGTACACGCAAACGAGTTTTGCATAACTATTGAGACTGTGGACGAAAACGCGCCAATAATTCCGCCAAAAAGCTTACCACGCGCCTTTTCTACGGTTTTGCCTGGGGACCTGTCTCTTTATGAGGCCGAAGAGATATCACCTGACTTTCACGTGCGATATGATGCGAAGGGCAAGGAATACGTCTATAAAATATATAATGCAGAGGTAACTAACCCCTTTGTTGCAAAGAGAGCGTGGCAGATTCAGCGAAGAATTACCGACGACGGTCTCGAAAAAATGAGAGCAGCTGCTGAGCATTTTATAGGTAAGCATGATTTTTGTTCGTTTATGAGCGTTAATTCGGACGTGGAAAGCACGGAGAGAACAATATTTGAATTAAAGATAGAAAAAAACGGAGATGAAATTGAAATATTCGTTTCTGCCGACGGTTTTCTGTATAATATGGTCAGAATTATCGTGGGAACTCTTGTTCAAGTAGCTTTTGGAAATATATCAGCAGATGATATTCCTTCCATAATCGAAGACAAAAACAGAGCGCGCGCTGGAATGACTGCGCCTCCCGAAGGTCTATATTTAAATCGCGTGTTTTATTAAATTACATTTTTGGAAATCATTTTGTATATTGCGTTCGCGCTTTTTACTCATACTAATAATGTAAAATTAGTATGAGGTAAACTGCGAACGCTTTTTTTGTCTTCGCTTTGAATATATGAAAAAGAATATAAAAACCAACCCATTTTTAAAAACTGTAAAAATTCTGTTCATAATTATATCCGTTTTGTTGCTTCTTTCGGGCGCTTTTGCCACAGGGTACGTGATTAAAATAAGCAGTGGAATAGATTATTCGGCAGATGAGAGACTTTTTGAGCTTTCGAGAGGCTCTCGGACAACAATACTGTATTATAACGACAAAAGCGAGCTTTCCAACACTCTTGATGAATTTAGCGCTTTAGAGTCTTACGTTCCGCGAGAACTTGAAAACGGAAGAGTTATGGGGGCAGAAAATGCTATCTGGTGTGAGTATAAAGACATTCCCGACAATTTAAAAAATGCCTTTATCGCAATAGAGGACCATCGTTTTTTTTCTCATAACGGCGTAGATTGGTTAAGAAGCGCGAAGGCGATGCTTAACTATTTTTTAAATTTTGACTCGCGCTTCGGCGGTTCTTCAATAACACAGCAGTTGATTAAGAATATAAGCGATGACAAGGAAATAAGCGTTGAAAGAAAAATAAGAGAAATATTACGCGCTATCAATATTGAAAGAAAATATACTAAAGAGGATATTTTAGAGCTTTATCTGAATATCGTTCCAATGTCGGAAAATTGCGTAGGCGTTAACGCTGCTGCCGAGAAATATTTCTCGAAAAAGCCGTCAGAGCTTACCTTGTGTGAATGCGCTTCGCTCGCCGCAATTACAAATTCTCCTAATTTTTATAATCCGATAAACAATTTGGAAAATAATACCCACAGAAGAAATCTCGTTTTACAAAGTATGCTTGAATACGGATATATTTCAAATGAGGACTTTACAAACGCGATCTCTACGGACACCGTTTTACTTGTCAGTGATAAAAATGAAGCCAACAAGACGCAGTCCTGGTATGTAGAAACCGTTCTCGACGACGTAATAAATGATTTAGTAGAGCAAAAAGACTTAAGCTATGACGCGGCATTTAATTTGGTATATTCAGGCGGGCTGAAAATTTATACTCTTATGGATAAGGAAATACAGGAATATTTGGAAAATTATTTTTCAAATACCTATAATTTTCCTCGTGAATGCAGATATAGCGACTTACAGTACGCTATGACGGTAATAGATCAAAGAAACGGCGCTTTACTCGGGGTTGCAGGCGCCGTAGGCAGCAAGAATGCAAATAGGGTTATGAATTACGCGACAAAAGCGCTTATGCCTCCAGGCTCGGCAATAAAGCCCATATCTGTTTATGCGCCCGCATTAGAAGAGGGAATTATCAACTGGGCGACTGTTTTTGACGATACGCCCGTAACCTTTTATAAATACGCAAGCCGTATGATACCTTGGCCAAATAATTATCCCGCGATATATTCAGGACTTACCGACGTAAATACTGCGCTCGCATATTCGAAAAACACAGTAGCAGTAAAAATATATAATCTGCTTGGAGCTGAAAGATCGTATTCTTATCTTGTAAATAAGCTTCACGTAAAAAATATTGTACGCTCTTATGAGTCGGAGGGAAGCAAATATACAGATTTAGCATCGGCGCCTCTTGCGTTAGGTCAGCTCAGCTTAGGGGCTACCTTGAGAGATATGACGTCTGCATACACCTCGTTTTATGACGGAAATTATCGTAAGTGCCGTTCCTATTTGGCGGTATATGATTCAATGGGGAATCTTATTCTCGAAAACAAGGAAAGCGCTGAGTATGTATGGAGTCCTCAGAACGCTTCCATTATGACCGAAATGCTTCAGAACGTAGTCTCGTACGGAACAGCAAGGGATATTAACCTTAAATATACGCTCGATACGGCAGGAAAAACAGGAACGTCGGGCGATGACAGAGACCGATGGTTTATAGGATATACTCCGTATTTAACTGCGGGAATTTGGTGCGGATATCCCGAACGCGACAAGTCGGTAGGAGACCTGTCTAAAACTCATTTGGAAATATGGGATGAAGTAATGAAGCACCTGCATAGAAATATATTAAATAATCAGGAAAGCGCCGTTTTAAACTTTAAACTTGCGGATGGAGTTATAAAATGCAGTTACTGCAAGGACTCGGGAAAACTCTATTCGGACGTTTGCAAGCATGACCCAAGGGGAACGAGATGCTCATATGGCTATTTTACAAAGTGGAGTGCGCCAGCCTCCTTTTGTGACAGACATATTCTGGTCGATTATAACACGGAGGGCAGGGGAGTATTAAACGTTGGCGAGGATACGCCTTCCTTTGAAGACGAAAATATAAAAACAGAGAAGATAGCGCTTATAAGGGAATACAAAAGGGATTTTCCTATTCAAATATATATTTCCGACGCTCAATACGTCTATCGCGCCTTAAACGGAAATGATATTTCAATAAAAATCGGAACCCCTTTTTTTGCGAACACCATAAAAAACGGTCATTTTATCGGCTTAAGTCCTGCAAAGGACGGAAGGCAGTTTAATGAGTATTATAAAATGCCAAGCGCCGACGAGGAAAAAGAAAAGGAAGAAACAGAAGAAAAAATCGACTCCGATAAAGAGGACGCCTCTGACGAAGAATCTACAGAATACGAGGATTAAAAATAAGTTGCTTTAAATTTCCCTTTAAAATATTAAAAAACTATTGATTTTATATTACAAATATGGTAAAATAATTACGGATTTTAATAATATTTTAAAAGGAGTTTTTATGGAGAACAAGAAAAAGAGACGCCGTCGCTTTGGTGACCGAAAAGACGGCAGAAGATTAAGGACTCTGAATCCTATGGCTGCGATGGAGCCTTATATAATGAAGGTAAGGTCTGACGCGCAGAACAAGTTTGAAGACGTAATAGATATTACGAATATAGAGAAATACTTGAAAAAGAAGCACAGCGAGGGCTATAAAAATATGGGCATTCTCCATATTTTTATCGCCAGCTATGTTCGAGCGATAGCGTTAAGACCTGCTCTTAACAGGTTTATTGCAGGACAACGCGTATTTTCGAGGAACAACATCGAGGGCGTAATGAGCATAAAAAAGCAGATGTCTATTGATTCACCCGATACTACGATCAAGGTGGAATTTGAGGCGACAGATACTGCCGTCGACGTGTATAACAAATTTGAAAAGGTGGCAAAGGAGGCCGTCTCAGCAGAAAGCGATTTTGATAAGACTGCTCATATTCTTTCAAAGATTCCCGGTCTTATTCTCAGATTTACGGTCAGTGTATTGCGTTTTCTCGATTATTTCGGACTTTTGCCCAAGTCTTTGGTCAAGGTAAGCCCTTTTCACGGTTCCTTTATTATTACGAGCATGGGCTCTCTCGGAATAAATGCTATTTATCATCATTTGTATGATTTTGGAAATTTGCCTGTATTCCTGTCCTTCGGTAAAAAATATACCGACGTTGTTATGAATGATGACGGCGAATTAGAGAAGCGCCACTTCGTTACCTTCAAGGCTGTAACCGATGAGCGCATTTGCGACGGATACTATTATGCTTCCGCGTTTAAAATTATAAAGCGCCACCTGCTTAACCCCGAGCTGCTTGACGAGCCTGTTGATGAAGTTTTAGAGGATATTGACTGATAATTATTACATATAAAATAAAAAAGAGGACTGTTCCTTGTTGTTATAGCTAAAGCGCCATAACACAAAAGAAACAGTCCTTTTCATTTATAAAGTCATCGAAATTTATGCGCCTATGTCGGTTTTCTCGGCTTTTTTTGCTTTAATTGATTTTTTTACAACCTTAAGAGGCGCTTTTCCTTCAATAAACTCTTTTGTTACAATAATTTTCTTGATATTACTATCCGAGGGGATGTCGTACATAGGACTCATCATAATGTTTTCCAAAATTGTACGCAGACCTCTTGCGCCTATTTCGCGTTTTATTGCTAACTCAGCTACAGCGCGAAGCGCGTCTTCTTCAAACGCGAGCTCTACTCCGTCAATGCTAAAGAGTTTTTTGTATTGCTTGCATAACGAATTCTTAGGTTCTTTTAAAATTTTAACAAGAGCGTCCTCGTCCAGATTTTCAAGAGAAACGATAACGGGAAGTCTTCCCACAAGCTCGGGAATGAGTCCGTATTTTACAATGTCATGAGATGTGGCATCCTTGTAAATCGCAGTAATATTTTTATTGTTTTTGCTTTTTATATTTCCGCCAAAGCCCATAACAGAGCTGCCCTGACGCTTTTCGATTATCTGCTGAAGTCCATCAAACGCTCCGCCGCATATAAACAAAATGTTTTCGGTGTTTATCTGTATAAATTCCTGATTGGGATGCTTTCTTCCGCCTTGAGGAGGAACGTTTGCGACAGTGCCCTCAAGAATTTTTAAAAGCGCCTGCTGCACGCCCTCTCCCGATACGTCTCTCGTTATAGAGCGATTTTCACCCTTCCTTGAAATTTTGTCTATTTCGTCAATATAGATGATTCCTTTTTCTGCAAGATCGATATCGTAGTCGGCGGCTTGAATTAAGCGCAAAAGTATATTTTCAACGTCCTCTCCTACGTATCCCGCTTCTGTAAGTGTAGTTGCGTCAGCTATAGCAAAGGGGACCTTTAAAGTCTTCGCAAGCGTTTGAGCCAAATAAGTTTTTCCTACTCCCGTTGGACCTAAAAGAAGAACGTTGCTTTTTTGAATTTCTACCTCTTCGGAAGCGTTCGCCTTTTCAGTGTCCGACTTTTTCGAGGTGTTATCTTTTTTCGCTAAAATTCTCTTATAATGATTATATACCGCAACAGAAAGAACGCGCTTTGCTTCGTCCTGTCCTATTACGTGCTCGTCGAGAATGCTTTTTATTTCCGCGGGCTTCGGAAGTGTGGAAAAAGATAATTCATCGGTTGTATTATGGCTTTGCGCTTTGGGCAAATGCTCTTCTATCAATTCCGCGCACGCCGAGACGCAGTTGTCGCATATAAACGCGCCTGAGGGGGAGGGAATAAGGAACATTACCTCATCCTCGCCTCTGCCGCAAAAAGAGCAGAACGGTTTTTGTTTTTGAGATCTATTAGACATATTTTCCCTTTCTTTAAAGCATATAAATTCACTTAATGAAAATCGAGAGAACTTCAATTTGATGTTCTCTCGACTATATAAAACATTAAATTCTTTTGTCTATAACTTTGTCGATAAGACCGTATTCTGCGGCAATCTGCGCAGACATAAAATTATCTCTTTCGGTATCTCTGTTGATTACCTCTATAGGTTGACCTGTACGCTCCGCGAGAATGGAATTCAGCTTCTCGCGTGTGCGAATGATATGGTCTGCATGAATTTTAATGTCTGTAGCCTGACCGCGCGTGCCGCCGAGAGGCTGATGAATCATTATCTCGCTGTTGGGAAGCGCGAATCTTTTGCCTTTAGCGCCCGCCGCCAACAGAAATGCTCCCATACTTGCAGCCATTCCGATACAGATAGTAGAGACGTCGCATTTTATGAAATTCATTGTATCAAATATCGCGAGTCCTGCGGAAACAGAGCCACCGGGGCTGTTGATATAGAAAGAAATGTCCTTGTCGGGATCCTGTGCTTCCAAATAAAGCATCTGAGCGACAACCAAAGAAGCCGTCGTGTCATTCACCTCGTCGGCAAGAAATACAATTCTGTCATTTAAGAGACGGGAATAAATGTCATACGAGCGTTCTCCTCGGTTGGTTTCCTGAATTACCATTGGGACGAGAGCCATAAATATCCTCCATAAAATGCGTAAGTTTATTAAAAATTATTTTGTAGTAACAGCCTTGCTCTTTACAAAGTCCATAGCGGCTTTTACCTTAAGATCCTCAGAAATGCCCTTCGCGTCTACCATTGACTTAACCTCTTCAACGGGTACGTTATATGCCTCTGAAATACGGGTATATTCCGCTTCAACCTCTTCATCGGTAACTGCTACATTCTCAAGCTCGGCAATTTTTTCAAGAGCGAGTCTCAATTTAACCTGCTTTTCTGCCTGAGGACGAAGCTGCGCGCGAAGAATATCGAGGTTCATACCTGTATACTTGAAATATGTTGAAAGATCCATTCCTTGCATTCTCAAACGGTTGTCGTAGTCGCGGACATAGTTTTCTGTTTCCGCAACGAACATTGCTTCAGGAATATCAGCCTCGAGCTTTTCAATAAGAGCTTCGATCAACTTGTTTTCAACTTCAGCTTCAGCCTGTTTTGCATTTCTATCCTGAATTTTTGCCTTAATATCAGCTTTATATTCATCAAGCGTATTAAATTCAGATACATCTTTTACAAATTCATCGTCAAGCTCGGGCAATTCTGTCTTTTTGAGGCCGTTGAGCTTAATCTTGAATATCGCTTCTTTTCCTTTAAGGTTTTCTGCGTGGTAATTTTCGGGGAATGTAACGCTTATGTCAAAGGAGTCGCCTATGTTCTTTCCAACAACCTGTTCCTCAAAGCCGGGAATAAACTGACCGCTGCCAAGCTTCAAATCAAAGCCTTCGTCTTTTCCGCCGTCAAATGCAACGCCGTCAACGAAGCCCTCGTAGTCAATGTTGGCGATATCGTTTAACTCTGCTGCACGATCTGTTACGTCAATCGTTCTTGCGTTTCTTTCGCGAACACGGTTAATCTCTTCGTCGATTTCCTTCTTCGTTACTCTTTTTGTGGTTTTAGGTGTTTCAATTCCTGCATAGCCTTCAATTTTTACCTCAGGCTTTACGTAAACCTTTGCGCTAAGCAAAACACCGTTATCGTCAATAGAAACAACTTCGAACTCGGGTTTTCCGACCATTTCAAGCTCAGATTCCTTGAGAGCTGCTTCAAACGCATCGGGAATACATTCATTGATAGCGTCTTCGTAGAAAACACCCTTTCCGTACATTTTTTCAATTACGCTTCTGGGCGCCTTTCCCTTTCTGAAGCCGGGAACGCTGATTTTCTTAGCTTCCTTAGCGAACACCTTGCTTACAGCAGCTTCAAATACATCTTTTTCAACCGAAAATTCAAGGGTATAAAGATTTTTTTCGGTCAATTCCTTTTTCTTAAGGCTCATTGGTCTTTCCTCCAAAAAATATATAAAAATTTTTTATTATAAACACTCGTAATATTTTACCTCACAAATGTGAAGTTGTCAAGTCAATTTTCTAAAAAACTGATAAAAATATACAAATATATTCCTTTTCAAAGTTAAAAACAGATTTATTGCGGCAAAATCAATCGCGGAATAAAGTCAAGATAGTCCGCGGAAATCAAGATAAACTCTATTCCGTCATAAAAAGTGTACGGAGGCGCAGTGTAATTTCCGTGTATGTGTCCGAAATAGCAGCGCTTTATGCCGTGAGATTTTAAAATTTGAATGAATACGTCGCAGGCTATTCCGTTCCAAAAAGGAGGGAAGTGCATAAACGCTATTATTTCCTTTTGCGGTGACGCTTCCTTCAGCTTTTCTGCCTCTTCAAGACTCATCTGGAGGCGTATCGCCTCTCTTGCCACTATTTTTTCATAGTCATTATCGTTTTTAGATCTGTCGTTTGCCTCATCCTGATACCAGCCGCGGCTTCCGCATAAAATAAAATCATCGGTTTCAAGGGCGTTGTTTTGAAGAAGTGAAATCGTCGAGATACCGTTTGACTCAAAAAAATTATTTATTTTTGTTAAAGTGGACCACCAAAAATCGTGGTTGCCTTTAAGTAAAAGCTTTCTGCCGGGTAATAAATCAATGAATTTAAGATCAGACCTTGCTTCCTCAAGCGTTAGCGCCCAGGAAATATCACCGGGAACAACTACAGTATCGGTGTCATTTACAACGGCGCGCCAGTTTTTTTCTATTTTTGTTATATAATCGCACCAGCGCCGTCCGAACACTTCCATAGATTTGTCCGTGCTTTCCAAGGTGGACAAATGAAGGTCTCCTATAACGAATAAAGACATATAAAGCTCCGTTTTGTGAATAATAGAGTGATTTTTAGACAGACTAATAACAGTTCTGTGTGAACAATTTTTAAAAAGAGGTAATAACAATGTTTGAAGAGAAAAAGGATAAGGTAATTAAAGGCATTAATTGCGACGTAAGCAATTGCTTATATCACGGAAAGGAAAACTCTTGTCACGCCGATTGTATCGCCGTAGGTCCGAGCTATGCGCAGAGCAGCAGCGAAACCGTATGCGCTACCTTTAAGCCGAAGGAAAATTGCGAAGACTGCAAGATCTGAATTTCATAATAAAAGCTTTATAAGGAAATCCCATTTTTAAGGGATTTCCTTTGTTTTATTTATCGCATTTCAAAACGCCGCAAAAAATTATTTTTCTGAAAATTCCAATACAGTCTTTTTCATATCCGACGGATTGCATACTGCCGAGAAACGAACCTTTTTTTCACCTATTTTGTAGAGTGGAAGGGGAATGCTTTCGTTGCTAATTGCGGAAAGCTCATCCAACGCGGAAAGCTCGTTACACGGCTTTTTGCCGCTTATAGCCTCGTATACGTCGGAAGCGAATTTGAAAGGACTTGCGGTTGATGCGAGAATTATCTTTGTTTCGCTTTTTACTTCATCTAAATATTGAAGCGCGCAGGAATATCCGACAGCAGTATGCGTATCTATAAGATACTTGTGATTTTCAAAGGTCTGCTTTATCGTGCGCTTCGTGTTTTCTTCATCGCAGTAATATCCACAGAAGTTTTCCTTGATTTTTGCAAAATCGTCTTCTGCCAAGGTGTATTTGCCGTTTTTTTTGAGCTGCTTCATGTATAAAGCGGTCTTTTCGCTACCGCAAACAAGATACAAAAGTCTCTCGAGATTGCTTGAAATAAGAATATCCATTGAAGGAGAAATGGTTGTGTAGAAGCTTCTGTTCCTGTCATACGTTCCGCTTTTGAGGAAATCTGTGAGAATGTTATTTTTGTTAGACGCGCATATAAACTTATTTATCGGAATGTTCATAAGCTTGGCAATATACGCTGCAAATATGTTTCCGAAGTTTCCCGTAGGAACGCAAACGTCTATTTTTTCACCGTTTGAAAGCTCGCCCTTCTTTATCATATCGCAATATGCGGAAACGTAATAAACTACCTGTGGAACAAGACGGCCCCAGTTAATAGAGTTGGCGCTCGAAAGAAACGTTCCTTTTTCATTAAGCTCGCCACTGAATTCGCTGTCACCGAAAATAGCCTTTACACCGTTTTGCGCATCGTCAAAGTTTCCTTCAATTGCGCAAACGTCGACGTTAGAGCCCTCCTGCGTTGCCATCTGCAGCTTCTGAACACGGCTTACGCCATCTACAGGGTAGAACACCTTTATTTTTACGCGTTCTACGTCCTTATATCCTTCAAGCGCCGCTTTTCCTGTATCTCCCGAGGTAGCGACAAGAATTAAAGCCGTGCGTTTTTCATCGGTCTTTTCAAGAGCTCTTGAAAGCAAACGGGGCATTATCTGTAGAGCCATATCCTTAAACGCGCAGGTAGGACCGTGCCACAGCTCAAGCGAATAAACCTTTCCGTCAATGTTTTTTATAGGCGCGGCGCCACCGGGAAATCTTTCTTCGGAGTAAGCTTTTTTGCAGTCAGAAAGCAATTCATCATAAGAATATTCGGAAAGAAATTTGCTCATTATAAAAGCGGCTCTTTCCGCATAGTCCATATTTTTAAGCTGTTCTATATCATTTTCGCTTAATTTCGGTATTTCGGTAGGCATATAAAGACCGCCGTCGTCGGCAAGCCCGTTCTTTATCGCCATAGCCGCGGACACGTAATTTTCACTTGTACTTCTTGTGCTTTTGTAGTTCATTTTCTTATATCCTTTATTTTATATATTTATTTGCAAAATCAAATGCGTTTTTATAAAAAAGCTTTTCTATCTGTTCTGCCGTGTATCCTACGCGAAAAAGCTCGTCTTTCAAAAGATACACGTATGAAACGTCGGGAATTTCAACGGGGCAGACGTCTATTCCGTCAAAGTCGCAGCCGAGACAGACGGTATTTTCTCCGCCAAGAGAAAAATAATGCTCAACATGATTTATTATATCACATATATGCGCTTCGTTTTCACAAATGTGTTCCGAAGCAAAGCTGATTCCCACAACACCGCCACAGGATTTAATTTTCATAAAATCGTCATCACTCAGATTCCTTCTGTGCGGATATACATAAAAAGAGTTTGAATGAGTGGCTATAAACGGCAGATGCTTCTCGGCAGAAATTTCGTACACTTCAGATATCATCTTTTTTGAGGCGTGAGAAACGTCGGGAATTATCCCGAGCTCAAAGCATCGTAAAACGGTCTCTTTTCCGAAATCGGTAAGACCGTTTTCGGTATCGTAAGCGCCACCGATTACAGAGTTTCCTTTCCACGTAAGCGTAAGGATTTTTACTCCGTTCATTTTTAAAACATCGAGTCGCTCAATTTTTCCGTTCAAAAGTCTCGCATCCTCAACCGAAAAATTGAAGTGCAAATTTGAAGGGGAAGAGTCATTAATTTGCTTTAAAAAATTATTCCTTATTCTAAAAAAGCTTTCGTATGCCGCTTCGTTGTCATATTTTTTATCGCACCAGATTGCAAAAATCTGGGAGTGGTCAGAAAAGTTTTTTATTTTTTCTTTTGAAATATGTAATCTACCGTCACAAAAGTCTGCGCCCAGCATAAACATTTTATGAGGAGTGTCGGCGTGCAAATCGTATAACTTCATAAAAACCTCCAAAGCGTAATAATAAATCATTATGCAAAAAAAGCGTTTTTATGAACGAAATGCGTTTTCCATATGGTGTATATTTTCAATTTTCAGTCTGTTTTTGTTTTGAGACAAATATACTTCAATAACGTCAAAGCGAACCTGCTTATCGGTTTTGTTTGAAGAGAGATATATTTTAGCCCCGCTTACAATGTTTTTTTGCTTATAATAATTGACGGCGTCGGCAGGTCTGCCGTATTTTTTAATCAGAAAATCATTGGTTTTTCTTGTTTTCACTTCGCAGAAAACTATAAAATCTTTGTTTTCAGCTATTATATCGATTTCTTTTCCGTGCGAGGAAAAGTTGCATTCCAAAATTCTGTATCCGTTCTTTCTAAGATATGCCGCCGCCTTTTTTTCTCCGTATATTCCGACAAGCAGATGGGGCGGGAGCTTTTTCTTTTTTAAAAAATCAAAGAAAATCATTACGTTATTCTTGCGAACTTAAAAATTTCAGAAAGCTTTTTCTATGTATTTCGCACGGGCCGTACTGTCTTATAGCATCCATATGCTCTCGGGTAGAATAGCCCTTATGCTTTGCAAAGTTGTATTGCGGATACTTTTTTGCGTCCTCAAGACACAGCCTGTCTCTCGTTACCTTTGCGAGAATGCTTGCGGCGGCAATAGAGGCGGACAGGGAATCTCCCTTAATTACGGTCCTTGTTGGAATGGAAAAATCCCTCGCTATATTTCCGTCAATCAAGGCGAAATCAGCCTTTGGATTTAAGCTCTCCAAGGCTCTGCGCATAGCGAGCATGGTCGCGTTTAATATGTTTATCTCGTCAATTTCCTGTGGGGAAGCCATTCCTATTCCGTAGCCTATGGCTCTTTCGGTAATAATATCAAAAAGCCTCTCGCGTTTCTTTTCGGTCAGCTTCTTCGAATCGTTCAATTCGGGAATAGAAATATCTATCGGAAGAATGCAGGCGGCGGCAACCACAGGCCCTGATAAAGGACCTCTTCCCGCTTCGTCAATGCCGCATACAAATTTGTAGCCTTTGGCATAATATTCATTTTCAAAAGCGAAATCAGGCATAATTTTACTCCTTATATATTTGGCTTTTCAAGAGTTATTCTACCTATAGCGCAGGATCTGAATTCGTTTAAAAGCATTTCTGCCGTGCGAGTGGAATTTATTACTCCGCCACTCATGAGAAGCCCGCGTTTTTTTCCTATCGCTTCAAAGAGATCATATGAGTCGAGTTGCAAATCATCTTCATTTAATTTGTATCTTGAAACTAACAAGTCGGGGTAGAGCTCTTTTAATCTGCCACACAATAACATCGCAATTTCTTCAATGTCGAGTATTTTGTCCTTTATTGCGCCTGTTATTGCCAAATTTTCTCCAACGAATCTGTCTTCAAATTTCGGCCACAATATTCCGGGCATGTCCATAAGGTCAATGCCTAAGCTCGTACTTATCCACTGTTTTTCGAGAGTGACGCCGGGACGGTTTTCTACCTTCGCTTTTTTGCTGTCAGACAGCTTGTTTATAAGCGAGGACTTTCCGACGTTGGGTATTCCCACTATCATCGCTTTAAGCTTTTTCCCGAGCATCCCCTTATCGTTATAGCGTTCGATTTTATCGGAAAGGAGAGCTCTTACGGCGCTCGGAATTTTATTTAATCCGAGACCGCTTACGCAGTCTATCAGAATGGAGCCGTTGTTGTTTTGTGAAAAATAATCACACCACTCTCGGTTCAAATTTTCGTCTGCGAGGTCTGCTTTGTTCAAGACGGTAAGTAAGGGTTTGTTTGAAATTATTTTTTTTATTTCGGGATTTCGTGAGCTGTAGGGAATACGCGCGTCGAGGACCTCGATAACAAGATCGACCTGCGTAAGATTTTCACGTATAAGGCGTCTCGTCTTCGCCATGTGGCCTGGGAACCACTGTATTACATCAGAGGGCATAAAAACTCCTTGTCATCATTTTACTTTTCCCAGCTTTTCGATGGGGAATATTCTTAAAATTACACGGCCTAAAATAAGCCTTGAATCCACTTCGCCGAAATATCTGCTGTCAAGCGAATCATTTCGGTGATCGCCCATTATAAACACGTGATTTTTAGAAACCGTTATTTCAGGCATATTTAAAATCGAATCTGTTCCGTCTCTGAAAACATAATCCTCTTCGATTTCAATTCCGTTTACATACACCTTGCCGTCCACGATTTTTACACGTTGTCCCTCGGTTGCGATAACTCTTTTAATAAGAGGCTCTTTTGAGGAAATATGAGGAAACCTTTGCGTTTGCTCAGCTTCAAGCTGACATACAATAATATCGTTTGCCTGAACGTCATACAGAAAATCCGATATCAGTACGTGCTCTCCGTTTTGCAGAGTATTCTGCATAGAATTTCCCGAAACCACAGAATGTCTGAAGAAAAAGGCGGAAAATAAAAGTATTATTCCGAATGCTATAGCAATTAGCTCTATAACGTCAAAAATGTCGTTAATGATTTTTTTAGTGTTTTTCTTGTTCTGCGTATCAGAGGAAGAAGATGAGCGCGATAAATTTTCCATATAATTGGCCGCCTTGCTTTGATTTATTTTCCTTTTACCAGAATATCCATAAGAGATGTTCCGCTTGGAATGTAATAATTGCAATCGTGAGCCGTTTGTTCGGTAAGCGTAGAAACACCGCTTTGCTTTTCCGCAGAAGAATAGATCATAAACGGAACAGGCTCCATACTATGTGTTCTTATTTCTATAGGAGTAGGATGGTCGGGAAGCGTAAGTATTTTGAAATCCTCGCCACGCTTTGAGAGATATTCATATAAAGGCTTAAGGATCAAAGCGTCTATTTTTTCTATTGAAAGGACCTTGTTTTCAATTTCGGCTCTGTGACCGCATTCATCGGGCGCCTCAACGTGAATATAAACCAAATCCTTTCCGTTTTCAAAAGCGTTTATTGCTGCGTTGGCTTTGCCTTCGTAATTTGTATGAACGTTTCCTGTCGCGCCTTCTACGTCTATAGACTGCATTCCCGCGCAAATAGCGATTCCTTTAATCAAATCGACGGCAGATATTACGGCTGCGTCAAGGCCCCATTTTTCTTTAAATGACGGCAGAGCAGGCTTCTTTCCTGGACTCCAGAGCCAAGCGGAATTCGCCACTCTTTTACCGTTTTGGCGACGCCTCTCATTTACAGGATGATTATTCAATATATCATAGCTGTCCTTCATCAGACGGTAGAAGGGCTCGCCCTCTTTTCCTTTCGGAAGATAATCCTTAATGCATTTGCCGAGAATATCGTGGGGCCTTGAAAACTCGAACTTGTCGCTTGAATTTTTCCAGAGCAGACAATGTCTGTAGCTCACGCCTGTATAAAAATGCCTGTTCTCGTTTCCTAATTCCTTTTCAAGCGCTCGAATAAGCTCGTCTGCTTCAGGGGTTGTAATTTCATCCGAGCTATGGTCTAAAATGATTTTATTATCATAATCATATTCATCGGAAAGAGTAACTAAATTACAACGATAAGCCGTCTCGTCGGGCATCATTTGCAATCCCATGCTGACAGCCTCAAGAGGCGAACGGCCCTTTGAATAAATTTTAGGGTCATATGACATTATTGCCAAATTTGCGGTATCACTTTCGGGGACCATTCCTTGAGGGACGTTTGAAACCGTGCCGCAAAGAGAAATTTTTGCAAGTTCGTCCATCTGAGGCTTAAATGCCGCCTCCATAGGCGTTCTGTTTCCGAGCGAGGCAATTTTACGGTCTGCCATACCGTCATATACAATAATAAGATATTTCATTTTTTACCTTTCCCATCAAAGTTTTAAATATGTATTTTAAATGAAATTAACAACATATAAGTCGGAGGCCAAGC
>JAZQGJ010000089.1:0-8735 GCA_045539995.1 Eubacteriales bacterium | reverse complement strand
AGGTGCGCTTCATTGCAACCAACGCAAAAAAGGACACCGAATGGTGTCCCTTGCGTTGTGTTATCTTGACAAAATAGATGCCAACCTAAAAAAGTCAATAAAATCAAGGGCTTTTGAGTTTTGGTGTCCGTTTCAAGTGCTTCCTAAATTGATGCCTTTTGCTTTTATTTAAAAATTTCCGTATATTCTTCACTAGTAATATTTATAATTTGTCCGTCCATAAACTCAATTTGAATTTCTGTTAATACGGCATTTGAAAATGTACTGTTATAAAAACCAGTGGCCTTTATGTTTGTAGTTTGCCCAGGATTAAAGGGGCCTGTCCAATATTTTCTTTGAGTTGATTCTCCGGTAATAGTATCATAAATCAAATCATCAACCGCATTGTAACATTTCCACTCTAATGTTATGTATTTGATTACTTTGTCTGTGTTATTTTTAATTTTCCTTGTTATCTCAACGCCTCCAAGAAAATCTATACTATAACTTTGATCAAAAATTGTTATTGGAGATTTTTTTAATACAGCTTTATTTTCACTATGATCACAGAGAGTGCATTTCCTTGTTTGTTGACCTTCTTTTTCAGTGGTGGGTTCTATACTAACGATCCAATCGCCAAAAGAATGAGGAATTGTAGAACCGTCCTCAATCGTTTCAGTTATTCCGCACATTGAACACTTGTTTATATGTTGTTTTGGGTGTGAACAAGTCGCCTCTATTACACTATCTTCAATCCAAGAATGATTCAGGAGATCGCCAACCTTTTCATATTCGGTCGTTTCGCACCTTGTACATTTCTTTTTTATTTGTTTTTGAGATGTACACGTTGCTTCTATCACGCTATCTTCAGTCCATATATGATATGGTTCAATAGTTTCGGTAACTTCATTATTACATAGTGAACATATTTTTTTAATATATCCGCTATTTGTACAGTTGGCATCTTGTTGCTCCAAAACGGTGTATTCGTGAGCACACCATGCAGTAGGATCGGTGGATTGTCCAACAATCATAGAAACAATAATCACGAACAGGCTACACGGAGCAATGATAGCTGAAATTAGGATAGGCTTTTTTAGCTTTATTGTATCTTTTTTCATAAACGATTTAATAGCTTTCATTATTAAAAGAGCTACAAGAATTGCCATACTGCCCATAAGGGCAAGTGCTGATAATGCAATTAGTATTGTTAGTGCTTGTGTCATTTTCTTTTCCTCCAAAAATAAAAAGGTGTGCACAACCGAAGCTATGCACACCGAAAAACGCAAACTCCGATTGTTGTCACACAAACTAATCGGAATAGGAATATTTCAGCCATACTCAAATTACGGAGGAGCTTGCATTTTTGCCAAACTCATGTAATTTAAGCATAGCCGAAAAAAGGGTATAGTATCCCCAAAAAAAGAAAATACCCCTAAAAGCCGATTATTCAGTTTGTGTGACAAACTTATTATAACACGGTTTTAGGGATTTTTCAATATTGTTTTTTGATTTTTTTGTTTATACAGAAATTAATTGTATTTTTTTATAATCTATTCAATTTTTAATTGCTTCAAAATCAAATGAGAAAGAAAATTGTACTTTTTGCTGTTCTTTTCCGTTATAGTCCTCAATTCTTTCAGCATCAATTTTTACACAGCAACAAAAATCACAGTTCTCTTTTAATTCCATAATAGCAAAGTCATTTTCGGTAACATTTATATAAATATTATCAATTGGATGATTTGTATGGTTTATAGCCGCTATTCTGAATTCCTTTTGATATTCATATTTGGTTTCTTTATGAAAACAACATTCTAACGCGTATTTTTTGGAATTAATATCATGTTGAGGCTTGTAGTGAAAATCATCGTAGATAACAGGACCACTATTATACGAATAGCGACCATATAACGAGTCGAGAACTCTATCTACTATGTCTCTATAAAAAATCACCATCACACAATTATCGATTCCATTTTTGTCTTTACAAATATTCTTTATCGTGCTATATGGCATTTTATGATAATAATTTTGATTATCTTCTGTCATGAATTCCTTCAATCCTACTGCATATGAACAAAAAGCACATTGGTTACAATTTATTTTTGCATTATAACCCGATTTAGGCCCGTGAATTTGGTGATATTCTCCTTCATATCCAATGTACTCATAAATCTCTTTGGTTAACAAGCATTCATTTTTATCGCCTATTGAAGATTTTCCCTCTTTTTTCTCCATTTCTCGAATGGTAGATAGCAGGCTAAAATACACTTGTCCGTCTTTAACTAATTTTTGAAGATAATCTTTCTCAATAATTTTAAAGAAAATCAAGTAATCATCCGTTCCCTTGATATCCAATATGTTAAACATAGTATATCGTTTTTCCTTTTTTCAGTATTTTCTTGTTTGAAATTTATTTTTAAAATTTCAACTTTGTCTTTTGAAGCACAAGATATTTATAATAATCCTTTAACAGTTTTTGATCTTTTTTAGAATCAAGCATTTCTATCTTTTTCTCATTGATACAATATGCCTTTTGAATGATGTCATAGGCGTATTTTTCGTCCACGGTTTTCGGGGGATTGTAGAGAAAGTAAGACTTACATCTGAGCAGGCTTAGTTTTACTTGATAATATGGCTTCGAATCTATCATTTCCGCGCTCCTTTCGGTTGGCAACACACATTATACCGAAAGAAGGCGGAAAGTCCAGGGGTTTTATGATCATTTGTTGAAATAATTATATCATAAATTCAAAGCTTTGTCAATGAAGCATTCGCTACGCGAATATGAAGCAGAAGCCTTGCGGCTTCTATGAAGCGGCGGCTCTGCCGCCATGAAGCGAAGCGCACACTAACCTCTCCGTGAGCCGAAGGCTCGCTTCACAGAACGGAGTTCTGCTTCATTTTTCATGCACCGCAGGTGCGCTTCATTGCAACCAACGCAAAAAAGGACACCGAATGGTGTCCTTTGCGTTGGTTGCGGGGGTGGGATTTGAACCTCACGTCCACCGGGTTATGAGCCCGACGAGCTACCAGGCTCCTCTACCCCGCGATATAATGGTGCCGGAAGCCGGGGTCGAACCGGTACGAGATGATAAATCTCACGGGATTTTAAGTCCCGGGCGTCTGCCAATTCCGCCATTCCGGCCTATCAAAATAGAGTACACGGCTTACGTCGCTTAACTATTATAGCACTTCGTTTTTCGTTTGTCAAGAGTTTTTTTATTTTTTCGGCTTTGTTTCGAAAATTTTTTCTCATATGTCGTAAAACTTGTTTTCGAACGGTAATATTATATTCCAAAAAAACGGAAAATATGCATTTTATGAAAAAATCAAAGAGGCTTTTTCGTTATTTGGGAATAGCTTCTCGGATATTGCGCGTCGGTATGCTTTTCTTTTTTCACCAACGCTGAAACACGTTCATAAGCTTCTCCATTCGTATCGGTAAGAAGAAATTCCTCTTTTTTAACTATGTGTCCGCCGAGAATTGATATTCCTTTTTTAGCGCGCTCTAATTCTTCTTTTCCGTTTTTTCCTTTCATTACTGCAAAGTAACCGCCTACCTTTACCAAGGGCAGACAAAGCTCGCTTAAGACGGAGAGGTCGGCTACTGCGCGCGCGGTGGCGATATCAAACCTTTCACGGAAAGAGTTATTCACGTTTGCTTTCGCCGCGTCCTCGGCCCTTGCGCAAACTGCCTTTATGTTCAAAGACAGCTCTTTTGATATTTTATCTACGTAATTGACTTTTTTTGCAGTCGAGTCAAGCGCTGTTATTTTCAGGTCGGGACGGCATATGGCGAGTGGCACTGAAGGAAAACCTGCCCCACAGCCTACGTCAATGACGCTTGCGCTTTTGCCAAAAAGGGAAGCGCTCATTATGCTGTCAGCATAATGTAACAGAATGATTTTATCCACTTCTTTTATCGCTGTAAGATTGTATTTTTGATTTTCTTCAAGCATTATTTCTGTAAGAATGGCAAACTTCTCGGCTTTCTCATAATCTAAGAGTGAAGAAATTCCGTTTATCTCAAAGGTATTAAAAAGTTCTTCTTTAAAAAATGCCGTATCAAACGTTCTCATATTACCACCCGAATTTTTATGTTGCTCAAGCATTGCTATCGTTCAATACAATTATATCACTAAATTAGTAAAAATCAACAATTATTATTTGTTTTGCCAAAAAAATATTGAATATTGCATTACGCTTGGTGATTTTGTAAAAAAATGAATATAAATTTTTGTATGTTTCTACGAATATTTTCAATATTGGAAAAATATATTTACTTTTCATCTGTTTTATGGTATAATTCCCGTGATTAAAAAAAGAAAGGCAGAAAAACATGAAAAAGACAAAGCTTTTAGCAATCGTTTTTGCGCTTGTGTTGGTTTTTGCATTGACGTCCTGCGGCAATGATAAGCCTCCCGTAGATACGAATGAAGACGATTACAAGGTAAATAAGCTTACCGTTGGTGGCGTGGATATTTCCAAATTCGTGCTCGTTGCAGGGGACGAAATGAGCGATAACGACAGAAGCTCGCTTGCCGCGCTTTGCGAGACGGTGACTGACGTCTGCGGCGTTAAAATCGGTATGGCAAACGCTTCAGACAAAGAGCAGACCTATGAAATTCTTATAGGCAACACGGGCAGAGAGCTTACTTCAAAGGAGCTTTCCGAGGGTACGTACGCAATAGAGCAGACTGATAAAAAACTCGCTATTTACGCAAATGGCGACAAAGCTGATACGTTTGCGATAAAATATCTCGCTGATATCCTTCTCTCAATTCCTAAGGGTGATAGCTACGACATTAAGCTTGAAAACATTTCAGGAAAGTCATACTCGTTACCTACGTTTACGGAAAACAACCTTCCCGCAACGTTTGACGATTTGAGAGACGATTACGATTACGATATCGTTTCTGCTAATACGGTTCTCGACAGATTTTTTGCTACGATTGATGAGCTTCCCGAAGAGGTTACTGTTCTGGACCGTGTAGAGCTTGAGGATTATCCCCTGTCTTTACATAAAAAACAGGTTTACGTTTCGTCATTAAGCGGAGACGATAACAATCCCGGAACTAAAAATGCCCCTTATAAGTCGATTGAAAAAGCTGTAGACGCTATGAAAAATCAGGGTGGTGGCGTTATCTGGATAGAGGGAGGCGACTATTCTCCCAATCGTGGTATCGTTATCGATGACACTCACAGCGGCACCGCTGCTTCTCCCTTATTTATCAAGTCTTACGGTGAAAAAGACGTTACTATTACGACCAATACCATAGTTGAAAGCAAAGGCTTCAGGCTCGTGGATACTGCTACAGATTCGGTTGCAGCCCGTTTGCACGACGACGTTGAAGACAAGGTATATTACGTAAATCTTTACGATCTCGGTTGGAAAAAGAGTGACATAGTAAATATAACGATCGGAAAAGGTCCCGCGCGAGTTTACGTTGACGGAGAAGAATTCACTCTTGCTCAGTTTCCTAACGCATATTACGAGGACGGAGTAACACGTAGAGACATAAAGGACCTGCTTTACTTTAAATACGTGTATGATACGGGAAGCGTTACTACCGTTAATTCCGACCTTTATTACGATTGGATTGAGCGCGTGAACGCGGATCCCAATTTGACACGGTTTTCCGTTGTAGGCTGGGAAATTCGTATTCCGCACAAGCGAGACCCTCGTAACGACAGAGTGGCTGCCGCTATGGGAGATGAAATTACTTCGTGGGTAAATACGGGCGATATCTGGTATTACGGAAGCATATTTGAAGGCTACGCATATCACTACTTTAGAATTGCCCCTGACTGCGTACACGGCGACGGTCTGTTGGGTACGAAAAAGGACGACGGCTTCTATTCGCTTAAATCGGTACAGCCCGACGTCGAAGGCTGTAAGGATTCGGCAAACTCTGCGGCGGGTAGAAATACGTATTACCTCTTTAACGCTATAGAAGCGCTCGACGCGCCGGGCGAATGGTTTATAGATAAAGAAACAGGCAACTTCTACATTTATCCGAAATCCGATGACATAACTAAACAGTCTGTTACATATTCGGGAACAAAGAACTTTAACATCTTTACTCTTTCAGGCGCTTCCAATATAGTCTTTGACGGAATAGGCGCTAACGGTACGACTGCTTCGGTTATAAAACTGAATAAATGCGATAACGTAGTAATTCAGAACGCTACTATAAGAGACACAAAGGAAACGTCGATTTTCTTTACCGATTCCACCAACGTTGCGTTGATCTATTCTAATCTCGCATATTCTCAAAAATCAATGGTAAGCATTTCTCATTTGAAATCGACGTATAACCTTGTTCCCACCAATATATTTATTCAGAATAACACCTTCTCTGACACTCCCCCCACGGTGTCGAGCGCTGTGTTCCTGTCAGGCTGTCGGGTTGTAGCTTCTCATAACTACTTTATCGACTGTTGTCTTTCGGGCGAGGGCGTAGAGCATATTATTGAGTATAACAGATTTGAGGGCGGAAGCATGTACGTAACCGACGGCGGCATGGTTTACCTTGGCGGTTATGGCGCGAGAGGAATTCACGTACGTAACAACCTCTTCCATATGTTCCATAAAACTCACAATGCGGTCTACTTTGATACTATGGGTAGTGGAATGTACGCTTATTATAACGTAATAAGCACTCTTGGCGGACAGGCGAGCAATCACAAGGCGTGGTATTCCTCCTCAGGACACGAAAACGTTTGCTACGCTAATATAATCATACTTCGTAATAAAGCGCAGGTAGACGCTGCCGGTGGAGTGGAAAGTGATGAGGGAACCGAGAAAATCAAGAAGGGCGACGATATAAATGGGTCGGGACTCTTCTACTACTACTACGGCGACAATGATAACCGTAACAGCCTGGCAGGTCATTGGTGGACGGGTATCAAAAAACAGGAGATTTCGGCAGGTCTCGTAAATTACAATCAAGAGGCTTGGAACGCGCGTTACCCTGAATATATGAATTATTTAGAGGGAATGAAGCTCGTTGTGGAAGCATACGATAATATTAGCGGTTACAAGATCTATTACGAGCCTCAGAAGCTCTCAAATAAGACCTACGTCTTTAAGACTGCGAACGATACGGTTATCTGGGTGCCTGCTTATGAATACCTTGACGCAAACGGCGTTAAGCAGACAAAGGCAGCTCACATTCTGGAAGCGAAAAACGGACAGATCGTTGTTCCATACGATGATATAGTTTCTATTGAGCGTCTCGGACGTCAGGCTGCGTTCAACGTAATAAAGAACAACTTGATATTGGGTGGATCTACAAATACGGCTAACATTATTACAAGCCCTGCAGACGGCAACACCAAGATGTTCATCAAAGGCCTTATGCTTAAGGATGACAACTATTTTGAGTTTGAATATAAGAAGATAATTGCCGACGCTGATAATTATACTTATAATATAAGTGATGAAGCTTGGTCTGTGATCACAGACAAAATGGGCACCGAATTCACAGCAATTTTAAAGACAATTGATTGCGAAAAAGCAGGTCTTACCGATTAAACCGAATTGTTTTACGTAGAAAACAAAAAGGCCGAATAATTAAAGAGAGAAGAGGAACGGAATTTTATCTCCGTTCCTTTTTTATACAAAGAAGGAATGTAGACACACAAAGATAATTGTTGATTTTGCTAAAAAAATGAAAGCGAATTTTGTATGTTTCTACGAATGTTTTTAATGTTTGGAAAAATATATTTACTTTTCACCTGTTTCGTGGTATAAATTTTATGATTTCAAATAAAAGAAAGGTAGAAAAACATGAGAAATACAAAGCTTTTAGCAATATTTTTTGCGCTTGTTATGGTTCTTGCATTGACTGCTTGCGGAGGTAATAAGAATCCCGCAGAAGGAAGCAAGCCTACATATGCGACAGAATCCCTTGCAAATTGGCAGGATTACACGATTACCTATATGGAGGGAGCCTCTGATGTGGTTTCCGACGCTTTCATTCAGTTCAACCTGAAGCTGAATGAGAAATACGGGTTTACTCTTCGCGCAAATTCGGACTTTCTTATGCCGGGTGAAACGGTGCCAGAAGGAACTCTTGAGATCCTTGTAGGACTTACCAACCGTCCCGAAAGTATAGAGACCTATGAGAGCCTCAAGGCTAACGACTACTTTATCGGTATGATGAATAACCGTTTGGTAATTGTCGGAGGCTCGGATAAGGCGACAGCGAATGCCCTTGATCATTTTGCGTCCTATCTTATGGGCTCGGACGGACTCGATTATCCGACGGCGGGATATACGTACAATGCTGATTATCACGTAGATAAGCTTACTGTTGGCGGCGTGGATATTTCCGAGTTCGTGCTCGTAAGAGAAAACGGAATGAGTACATCCGATAAAAACCTGCTTAACATTCTTGTTGATTCAATAGCAGATATCTGTGGTGCTAAGCTTGAAACAGTGATTTCCAAAGATGCCGAGCAGACCTATGAAATTCTTATAGGTGACACGGGCAGAGAGCTCACTGAAAAGTCGATCCCCTACGGAACGTACGCAATCGAGCAGACAGACACAAAAATCGCCATTTACGGAAACGGTGAAAAAGCCGATGCTTTTGTTCTGAAGCATCTCATCGTCGATGTTCTTTCCGCGATTCCCGAAAGCGAAAGCTACGATATTAAGCTTGAAAACGTTACGGGCAAGGCATACTCAGCGCCTGTCTTTACAGCGAGCAATCTTTCCTCATCATTCGGCGATATGAGAGATA
>JAZQGJ010000088.1:0-1590 GCA_045539995.1 Eubacteriales bacterium | reverse complement strand
CAATTTTTCGGTGATGTGCTTACAAATCAAAAAGCAAGAGGATCCATCTAAAGTAAAAAGCTACAGGACAGCTTCTTCTGCAGTTTTTTCTTCAAAAGCACAGATTTACGAACTTAATTTTGCGCCGATATTTCCCTTTTCCCTATCGTTCCTCTCAGCGCAAAATCAGCAAATGCACGCATTTGCGAAGTTCAAATGTATCGCATACTTATAAAAAAATAACAGAGCTGTTGCCCTGTTATTTTTTTATCGGAGTGAGAAGATTTGAACTTCCGGCCTCTTGGTCCCGAACCGTAAAAGCCTTGTAAAATAAGTGTTTTTGAGTGATTTTTGATGCTTTTTAGTCTGAAATCA
Organism: Eubacteriales bacterium; assembly: GCA_045539995.1. GTDB lineage: Bacteria > Bacillota > Clostridia > Oscillospirales > CAG-272 > UBA1740. The sequence continues at coordinate 1,236 of JAZQGJ010000088.1, read as the reverse complement.
CTGCTTTCGTGTGCTCTTACTCGCACTGTGTCCACGTAGTCCGAACCTGTAGATGGTCAAAGGTGTGGTCAACCACACTTTTGCCAAAGCTTAAATCATCAAATCATCAAGCAATTAGCCGTTATCGAGTTTTACTTTACTGCCGTTATTATACCACAGCTTCAGAAAATATGCAAGAGGTATTTTCAAAAACGCAAAAAATGCGTCGCAGTAGTCAAAGAAAACGCCTGAGGAAAAAAGTTGAATTTGTTTCAAAAAAGGTCTGGACTTTCTCCACCTTCTGTGGTATTGTTGTGTGCTGACAGGAGGTACAAAAATATGGATATCATCAACGAACTATGGTACGGAAACGTATCCCCCTTCGAGCAATGCACCCGTGGCGACAAACGGCTAAAGGAGCTACTGAAGCTGGTCGCCCGGAATCGAGAGGAACTGGACGGCACGCTTACCGATAAGCAGAAAGAAACACTTGAAAAATTTGAGGACTGCATGAATGAGATGCACAGCATCACAGAGCGCGATGCCTTCTCCTACGGCTTCCGACTCGGTGTGCAGCTGATGGCTGAATCCTTTCTTCTGCCATTGGGTGAGGACTAATAATCGCAACCTAAACACAGATCAGGCATCGGAGTAAAATCCGATGCTTTTCGTTCAAATGAAAAAAGCAGAAAAAACTTTTCTGAAACCTCTTGCAAATTGCGCGAAAACGATATATAATATATAGCGTAATACCGCTATATAATTTATAGCGCAATTCCGCTACTTGTCGGAGGTGATTTTTTGTGTTGAAAAATGATTATATGACCATAGCCGAAGCCTCTGAAAAATGGGGTATATCACAGCGTCAGGTACAGCACTTGTGTACCCTTGGCTCTGTGGAGGGCGCGGTCAAATTCGGTCGCGCTTGGATGATACCAATGAATTCGAAGAAGCCTATCGATGGCAGAACAAAGGAAGCGAGAAACGAGCATGAAGCGGATATGCCTCTGCCCCGTAAAACACCGTTTCTGTATATGACAGACCTTTACCACACCCCCGGCACGGCTGATAAGGTAGGCGAAAGTCTTTCCTATCATCACGAGGCACAGGTGCTTTTTGAAGCCGAGGTTGCCTACTCTCGCGGTGAGATAGACAAGGTCTACGATATCGCAAACTACCTGCTCTCGAAGCACTCGGGGTTCTATGCCGTTCTCTCCGCAGGAATGCTTTTAGCACAGTGCGCGATCTGGAAGGGCG
>JAZQGJ010000087.1:0-2756 GCA_045539995.1 Eubacteriales bacterium | reverse complement strand
TCTATGTATATTTTTAAACTCCAACTTTGTGTTGGGCTCTACTGTAATTATGATAGATGAGATGACAGCGTAACCGAAACGAAACAGAATCGTATCTCAAACCCAAAATTTCACAAAATTTAATTTATAGCAAAAAAGGGGCTGTCTCACTAAGATAGCCTGAAAAAGAAAAAAAGCGGATGAACTTTACCGAAAGGTATTGAGCATCCGCTTGCTTTATTGTATAATTTAATTGCTACAAAAAATCCACAAGAAAGCGAGATAATTATACAATAATGAGAGAAAAAAATCAAGTAGTTTTACCGTTAGATTTAGGAATTTGTATTCCCGAAGAAGATTTCGTATTCAAAGTAGCAGAAATTTGTGAGAGTTTGGACTATACAGAACTATTCAACACGTATCTTCGCAGTTGGAGAAAAGTGAATCCGATCACAATATTCGAGCTAATTGTGTATGGGTATATGAAGCATCTGTATTCAGGAAGAGCCATTGCAGAAGCCTGTAAAACAGATATACGCTTCATGTGGCTCTTAAACGGAGAGCCTGCGCCAAGTCATGCAACAATTTCAAGATTTGAGGATGAAAAATTATCCGAAGCAATAGAAGGACTCTTTTACCAATTTGTAAATAAGCTTTATGAAATGGGAGAGGTTAAATACAAGAACCTTTTTGTAGACGGAACAAAGATAGAAGCATACGCAAACAAGTATACATTTGTGTGGAAAAGTGCTGTTGAAAAGAATCTTTCAAAGCTTGAAAAGAAGATAGAAGTATTGCTTTCTGTAATTTCGGAGAGGTACGGCTTTAACGAAAGTATCTCTCTCGAAGATTGCTACGAAGGCTTACTTAGACAAGCACAATGGCTTAATCTTGTGTTTGCTGTAGGTAAAGGTAAGCATAAAACACAATTACAGAGAGATATTGAGATTTTAGAGGAATATATAGCTAAAAAGGCAGAATATTACTCAAATCTCGGCAAATTCGGTAGCAGAAGAAGCTTTTCAAAGACGGATACCGATGCAACGTTTATGCATATGAAGGAAGATTACATGCGTAACGGTCAGCTTAAACCGGGATACAATATACAGATAGGTGTAGAGAGTGAATATATTGTAGGCGTAGGTTCTTTCTCTAACAGAAGTGACGTAGGAACTCTAATACCGTTTCTTAACAGAATAAGGAAGCACACCAACAGAAAGTTTGAGAACATAATAGCGGATGCGGGATACGAAAGCAGCGAGAATTATCTTTATCTTGAAGAGAACGGACAAAATTGCTTTATTAAACCTCAGAATTACGAGATAAGCAAGAAAAGAAGCTACAAGGCTAATCCGTATACCGTTGAAAATATGCCCTACGATGCAAAGCGTGACGAATATACTTGTCCTAACGGAAGAAAGCTCAAATTCAGAAGAGAAAGCAAAAAGACTACCGAGAACGGATATACGATCTCAACAAAGTATTACAGCAACGACAAGTGCGGAAGATGCCCTCATAGAGATAAATGCCATAGATCTAAGAACGGTTACAGAACGATTAAAGTGAACCAAGTAATACTTGAGCATAGACCGAAGGTGCTTGAAGCTCTAACGAGTGAGGAAGGAACGCTTCTTAGGATGAATAGATCTATTCAGGTTGAGGGTGTGTTCGGTGTGCTCAAAGAGGACTACGGTTTTAGGCGCTTTCTTACACGCGGAAAGAAGAACGTGGAAACACAATTTTTCCTTCTTGCTTTTGCTCTGAATATTGAAAAAATTTGCAACCGAACGAAAAAAGGAAGAATTGGCTTGGATTTGTTCGCTTTGAACGCTTCATAAACCAATTCTATGCGGAAGTGTATAACTCTTAAAAACGAGGATTTTGCCGATCCTCTTTTCGTCATACTCTTTTTTGCCTCATTCTGAGGCTTTTTTCTTTATCTTATGTATTTTCGCTTCAATGCATAGAAAAAGAGCTGCCTCAAACGCTCTTCAAAATGCATTTGAGACAGCCCCTTTTTATAGCTTCGCATAATAAGCGAAATATAAATGCTTTTTACTTATAAAAATACGTTTCATTGATATAGTCGTAATAGGTCGTACACACCTTTCCCGATTTGTCTATATACACGATTTTATATAAGTCGGGCTGAAAGAGGTCGTAATAGGTCATCTTGTAAACCGAGCCTAAGCTGGTGTAAATCAAGTCGCCTTCACAGCGCTCATCCTTCTTTAAAGGATTATCCTCTGTAAAGCAAGTTCGTGCGAACATAGTTAAATCGTTCTTTTTCAAATCTTTCTTTTTGCTATATGATAATTCGTATCTTTCGCCGAGATAGGAATAAAATGAATCAAGAGCCGATTTTTTGGTGTTCAGCTTCAGCGAAAAATCAAGCGATAACTCAATGATTTTATATTTTGAGTTGTTTGTAAATTCTACGACTATAGCGCGCTCGTCAAACAGGTTTATGCCGTTTTTTACTTCCCACGGCACGTCCTCAATTCTGATTTTTTGCTCGCCGTCGCTTTTGCTACAGGCAGAAAAGAAACTCAAAAGAGAAGCACACACGCAAAGGCAAAGGAAGATAGAAAGAAATTTTTTCATAATTTTATCCCGTCATTTAATTTAAGCAATGGCGCGCCTCATAAAATAAAAAAGTGCGCCAACCGAAGCGGGCGCACAAAAACGCAAATTCCGGTTGTCGCCAAACAAACCTATACGAAAGGGGTATGAAAATACTATCCTCGAGTATGGAATTTGCATTTTATCAAATTCAT
>JAZQGJ010000086.1:0-7659 GCA_045539995.1 Eubacteriales bacterium | reverse complement strand
TCAGAATTGTATACAATTCTGAGTCTTTTCAATTATATCCGTTCCCTGCGGTCACGGGTGATATAGCTAACGCTATGATGTCTGCTTTGCAGATGATATACGCTACGCGTATGTAGGAACGGATATTATATCATATTTGCTGAGCAAATATATCATACTCGCAGAGCGAGTATATCATATTGTATAGCAATATATCATTTAAATCGAATTTGTCGTAAACCATAGAGCGCAAGTAATATAACATTGACATTCGCTTGTTTTTCTGATATAATTTTAGTGAAAGAGGGTGTGTTTATGTATGACAATAAATCGCTTGACTTGTCTTTTGAATTTGCAGTAGCAATCGTCAACCTCGTGGACGGCGTAAAAGCTCCTAAAAGTTCTTATATGACAGACCAGCTTGCAAGGGCAGAAACGTCAATTGGAGCAAATGTTCATGAGGCACAGTATGCTCAAAGCAAAAAGGACTTCGTTTCAAAGCTGGAAATTGCATTAAAAGAGTCTAATGAGGCGAGCTATTGGTTAAAATTAATGCATGAAACGAAAAGAATAGATACGGAGTCTTATCAGAAAACCGAAAGATTGTGCGGTAATATAAGAAGATTGTTAATTGCTTCTTGTAAAACCGCAAAAGATACATAATAAAGTATAAGAGCCTACTCCCGTGAGCTTTGACGCTTTCGGTGGAGAGGCTCTTTTTTGTTTATTAGCTCTTACGTTTTTTACTATAAAAAGTGATATAAGTTCTTATTTTAAATTGTATTTTAAAAATATTGTATGAAAATTCCTCTTCTATTGAAAAATGCCAAATTATGTGCTATAATTATTGTGTATGATAGAGAGAGCGCATAGTTCGATTAGTTTTATGAGGTGATTCTTTGGAAAGAATTGATGTTTTAAGCAGAGAGGGATTTGTTGAGCAGTTAATGCAATTAACAGAGAATATTGCAAATAGCAAGAATAGTGTTTCGTTTGCAATAAATGGCAAATGGGGTTGTGGAAAAAGTTTTGTATTGGATATGTTTGAGGAAAGATTATCCGTTGTGCAATCCGAAGAAACTAATACTGACAAATATTTTATTGTTCGCTATAACTGCTGGAAATATGATTACTACGATGAACCGCTTGTTGCTATTGTTGCCTCAATGCTTGAAACAATTGAGCATAAGACTAAATTATTGAAGGAAGAAGATAGAGCCAAACTTAATGGAGTGCTACGAGCAATCGGGACGACTTTGTTATCATTGACGAGTAGTGTCATAAAAGAAAAGACAGGTATTGATATAAAGGAAGCATTTAGCATTGTCAAAGAGGGTATAACTTCTGGTTCTGAGGCGTTTGAAAAAATGCACGACTATGATGTGTATTTTTCATTTAATAAAGCGTTAGCAAGTTTGCAAAATGTTTTGTCGGAACTCGGAAAGGAATACACCGTTGTATTCTTAATTGATGAACTTGACAGATGCGTTCCAGAGTATTCAATTAAGGTTTTAGAGAGACTTCACCATTTGACCGAAAACACAAATGGTATTATAAGTGTTATTTCGATAGATAAAACTCAACTTCAAAAAAGTATTACGCAGATATTTGGATTTGAGTCCCCAGATGAATATTTGAAAAAGTTCATTCAATTTACTGTTCATCTCAACATAGGTATTATTTCGGAAGAAATAACAAACAAGTATGCTGATTACATAAACCTCTTTGATAAAGACCTCTTTGTTTTTGATGAGTCTATTGATGAATTTCTGCAAGAACTCTTTAAGAACATAGATGTTAGAACGCAGGAACAACTTGTTAGCAAGGCTCATATGGTGCATAAATTGCTTTTCAATGACAAGAAAGACTATTCTTTTATGTGTATGGAACTATTGCTTACAGTTTTAATTTGTGTGCATAACGTTAATGCGTGTTTTGAAAAGTTTAGCAGAAATTTTCAGTTTAATACGGTTTTTAATTCTTTCAAACAAATTATGGATATTTCTATGACAAAGTTCTTTGGAAAGAAATTTGAAGATATTCAATATACGAGAGTGTTTAACGGTAGCAACAAAGAGGGGTATCAACTCCCTAAAACACCTCTTTTGTATGGAGCAATTCTATATTCTTGGTATCATATGAACGAGGGATGGAAAGATATAATCATTGATATTCCGTCTGGCGAAGCATATAAGCCTATCAAGGATAACTATAAGGAACTTAAAAAATTTGCTGAAGCGTTGAGATTTATTAGAGAGTAATTGAGGTGATAAAATGGCAAGAGAAAATGCAAAAAGCGGTTTGTCTGCTGCAAAATCGGCTAAAAATGATGAGTTTTATACATTATATGAGGATTAACTCAAGTTTGATGAAACGCAAAAGGCGATTAGACCTAAAAATCTAATCGCTTTTTTATGATATAAAGCTTTATATTGTTTTAGTTACTATCTTTGCTTCTACGTTTGTCACGTCGCCCTTTAGTGTTTTGAAATAATAGGTGCTTTCGCCGTTTTCGCTTTCTCCGTCATATCTTAATACTCTGACACTTTCTTTGTAGGGAGCGTCAGAGAGAAAGTTTATCGAAAAGCTCTTTATTTCCTTAGCTTCTATTTCGGGAATTCGGTTGCATAGCATATCGGGGTAATTTGTGTTGTTCATATGACGGTTGCAGTCTATCTGAGAATATTCAACCGTATGAGCCTTGCATTCCTCAAAATTAAGCTCGCTTGGTATTTTAAAGCGCAAGGGAAGCTCGAGAGGCTCGGCATATTGATAATTTGAGAGGTCTATTTCGGTTGCTCTTACAAGGGTACGGTTTTCTATATTCACAAGCGCCCAGCTTGACGCGCCCTCCATAACTGTTTTGTTATCACGTATTATTCTATAAAATCTCGGGAAAACGAGGCTCTTGCTTTCAGATGGCCAGGTCTCTACAGAAATTTTGTCAAACGGATGAAGCTGATCATAATATACAACAGTTATTCTGCTTAATATAAACGCAAGCCCTCTTTTAAAGAGGTCGTTGTAGGACGGCCCGCAGGCGCTCATCTGTCTGTTTGCGGTCTCCTGCATATATCTCAGCACCTTGGAGGGACGGAGCATATCGTTTAAGTCACAGTCGTTGCCCAAAATATCATAGCTTTCCGTATACGGCATTTTTGTTTCTCCTTTACATCTTAAAATAGACTCATCTTAAGTAATTTTGTGTCTAACTAAAAAGCTGTTTCGTATTATTTTACGTGAACGTATTTTTCTTTATCCTCGGGAGTCAGACGTCTTATTACTCGGCAGGGATTGCCAGCGGCAAGCACGCCTTCGGGAATATCACGGATTACTACGCTGCCCGCGCCTATTACGCTGTCCTTTCCAATAGTTACTCCACCTATAATGGAAACGCCGCCGCCTATCCATACGTTGTCGCCTATTGTAACAGGGAAGGCGTATTCCAGCCCGTTTATACGTTCTTCACGGTCAAAGGGGTGACCTGCCGCGTAAATTCCACGTTTGGCGCTATCCAGACGTTATTGCCTATACGTACGTAATTTCCGTCCAATACGATGAAATTATAATTCGCGAAAAAATCATCGCCGACCTCTATATGATAGCCGTAGTCGCACTTAAACGGAGGCAGAATGTTGACGTTCTTTCCTACTTTTCCTAAAATTCCTTTTAAGAATTCAGCGCGTTCCTTTAAAGCGGAGGGCTTGAGCTTGTTATATTCGCAAATGGCGTCCTGAATTTTGAAGCGGTGCTCGACCATTTCGGGCGACGGTTTGTATAAATACCCAGCTTCCTGTTTTTCGTTTTCGGTCATTTTTTGGCTCCTTTTTCATAGATAACTGTATTTTAACATTAAAATATATGTTTTTCAAGCATAGGTTGTAAATACTTTTTAAAATAAAGTAATTTGTGTAGAGGAAGCTATATTTAATTTGCTTAAGCGAAAAACTAAAGCAATCAAGCGTTCGAAGTTGACAATCAAGCTGCCGCGTGATATAATATGGAAAGGATAATTGTAATTTTAAGGTAATTAAAAAAGAATAATTATTTTCGGAGAGGGATATGCTCAAAATAAAAATAAAGTATGAGGAGAAGCGGCTCATATTGAAGTGGATTGGATTACTTCTGATAGTACACCTCGCCGCCTTCTTTGCATATGCTATCATTTTTGATAAAATTATAAAGGACCTGATATTAGACGGGCGTGCGCAAAGCGCCGAGAATTTTATGCTTTTTGTAAGTATAGCCCTGCAGCTCTTATTTTGCTCGTATTACGCACACAAAAAATCTCAATACGTCGATTATAAAATGCCTTTGAAAAGCGCAATGAAGGAAAAGGGGTTTTCAATAAGGGAATATTTTATTTCAACGTACGGCAGAGAGCTTAAGCTTAAAATAATTACATATATGGTCTTTCAAATCCCTTTTGCAATTTTTTATGCGATATTCGGCTATTCATTTCTTTATCCGACAAGATTTGAGATGTTTTATGCTTTGGAATCGGGAATTTACGCAAAAATAGGAATATGGCCAGTCGGTTTTATCGTGACCGTTCTATTATTTGTGACGCTTTTCGTCGGATTTCAGTATTTGTTCCTTTACGTGAGAATTACCGATATAAAAAAGAATTCTCCCGACGGTTTTTATGACGGTTGAAATGAAAAAAGGCGGCAGCTTTTTTCGTTTGTATTAAGCGGTCGCTTGTTTTTTTTGAAGTTTTTTCTATATTAAATTTGAGAGATGGAGAAGAACGTTTTTTTTGCTGTATATGCGCCCTTTTATTTGAGGAAAAAATATCAAATAAGTTTTTGAAAAATATTGACATCGCTATTTTTGTATGATAGAATAACCATGTACAGTAAGCAACTGTATTATTTAATTATCGGTCATTTTAGAATGATCCGAAAAACAATTTTAAAGCGAGGACAAAATTATGATGTGGAAAATTGCCAAAATTGGCGACTATGAAACAACCGATTTTGCGGCATCAGAGCTTAAGCGTTATCTTAACAAAATGGATCCCTCAAACGATTACATGATTTTGGATTGTAAGAAGTACGACTCTGACAGAAAAGACGTTTTGTGGGTTGGATATACCCCCGAATTTCCCGTACCTGAAGTAGAAGACGCGAAATTTGACGACGGTATTTCTATAAGCGTGAAAAAGAACGCGGGCTACATAACGGGTACAAACGCGAGAAGCGTTCTTATTGCCGTATATCGCTTCCTGCGTGAGCTTGGCTGCGCCTTTGTGCGTCCCGGTGAAAAGGGAGAAGTAATTCCCACGCGTGAATTGAAGGACGTAGACGTACAAGTTTTCGAAAAGGCATCCTACCGTCATCGCGTAATGTGCCTTGACGGAACTACAAGCTATGACCACATGGTAAATATGATAGATTGGCTTCCTAAAGTGGGAATGAACGCATTTTTGAGTCAGGACCACCTCCTCTACGGAAACTACAGAACCTGGTATCAGAGCAAGTTCAACCCCATGTTCGAGGGTGAAGCCTTCACACATGAGGACACTTACGATATGACGAAGCAGACAATTGTGGAGATGAAGCGCAGAGGAATTCTTTTCCACTCGGGCGCACACAGATGGACCTGCGGAGCATTCGGCGCGAGATGGGGTCGCTGGGAAAAAAGCTTTGAAGAGCTTCCCGCCGAATTCAGAGAGAACGTTGCGCTGATTGACGGAAAAAGAGAGCTTTATAAGGGTGGCTCTATTATTACAAATTTGTGCTATAAAACCGAGTACGTATTGGAAAAATTGGCAAAAGAGGCGGTTCGCTTCTGCAGGGAATATCCCGAGACGGACGTTCTTCATTTCTGGCTTGCCGACGGATACAATAACCATTGCGAATGTGAAAAATGTAAGGACGTTCTTCCTGCTGATTTGTATATTGACGTGCTTAACAGAGTAGACGAGGAATTGACTAAAGAAAACATAGACGTGAAGATTTCACTCGTTGTTTACGATGACCTGCTCTGGGCGCCCGAAAAGTCGAAATTAAATAACGAGGATCGCTTTATCTTGCATTTTGCGCCTATTACACGCGGTTACGCTGACACACTTGCGAATGCTGAGGAGTTTAAAGGTGAGCTTCCTGCGTTTGTGAAAAACAAGCTTAATTTCCCGTATCTGAACTCTGAAATCCTTGCGCACCTTAAGAATTGGCAGAACGCTTTCCACGGCGATTCCTATGACTTCGACTATCACTTTATGTGGGAGCATTTTACCGACTTCGGTTATGCTGAATTTTCAAAGCTTGTATTTAATGATATTGCGACTCTTGACAAAAATCACCTTAATGGTCTCATAACCTGCCAGTCGATGCGTTGCTTCTTCCCCTCGTCGCTTCCTATGATAGCTATGGCTGAGGCACTTTGGGATAAAAATACCGACTATGATGAAATGGCTGACAGATATTACAGCGCTGCATTTGGCAAGGACGCAGATAAGGCAAGGGCTTATCTTGAGGACATTTCAAGTACTGTCAACATACGCCTTCTCGGCAAGCTTAAAGACAAGGTGGTTAGCCCTGAAGTGGCAGAAAAGCAGGTGAAGATACTTGCTCGCATAGATGCTTTCGTTCCAGAAATTTCAGCGCATGCTGCCGATGACACCCTGAGTGATTCTCAGAGATTAAGCTGGAAGTATCTCATTTACCACGCAGAGCTTTGCAAGCTCGCCGCTAACTCTTTCTTGCTGCTCGCAAAGGGCGAGATAGATAAAGCTAAAGAAAAGATGGAAGAGGTTAAGGCATATCCTAAGAGTGTTCTTAAGGAAATTCACGACGTAATAGACGACAGACTTTTCTCATACGTTATAAACGACAGAACAAGCGGCTTGTGGTATTGGGCCGGCAAGGGAGTCGAGACAATGAGAGAAGAAGGCAAGCAGGGCTTGGACTTCGTATTTGACGTTGAATAAATAATAAACAGACCAAACGAAAAGACGGCTTTTTACACTTTGTATTAAGCCGCCTTTTTTGCTTTTTCAGAGAGGGGGGATAATAAAAAAGTATCGAACAGGTTGTTCAAAAATGTTGACATACCATTTTTTGTATGGTAAAATAATATACAGAATATACGGTTGTGTAAATTAAGAAAACACGCGCGTAAAAATAAAGGCTTAATAAAAGTGAGGACAAAATTATGATGTGGAAAATTGCCAAAATTGGCGACTACGAAACAACTGATTTCGCAGCATTAGAGCTTAAGCGTTATCTTAACAAAATGGATCCATCAAACGACTATATGATTTTGGATTGTAAGAAGTACGATTCGGAAAGAAAAGACGTTTTGTGGGTTGGCTATACCCCCGAATTTTCCGTGCCTGAGGTAGAGGACGCTAAATTTGACGACGGTATTTCTATAAGCGTAAAGAAAAATGCGGGCTACATAACGGGTACAAACGGACGAAGCGTGCTTATAGCTGTGTATCGCTTCCTGCGCGAGCTTGGCTGCGCCTTTGTGCGTCCCGGTGAAAAGGGAGAAGTAATTCCCACGCGTGAATTAAAGGACGTAGACGTACAGATTTTCGAAAAGGCATCCTACCGTCACCGATGGCCGCCCGTTGAAGGGCCGCATTGTTGCCACCCGTCCCGGCCACACGATCAATACCCAGTTGTCCAAGAAGATACGCCAGGAACTGCGCTACCAGAACGTCCAGGCTCC
>JAZQGJ010000085.1:0-29587 GCA_045539995.1 Eubacteriales bacterium | reverse complement strand
GCTTCATACGAGCGTAGCGAGTGCTTCATATCGGCGCAAGCCGATGCTTAATTTAATTTATATTCCTCCTTAGCTCAGTTGGTTAGAGCACCTGACTGTTAATCAGGGGGTCGGTGGTTCAAGTCCAACAGGGGGAGCCAGAAAAAAGCACTTGCGAAAGCAAGTGCTTTTTTCAATGAAGCGCACCTTGCGGTGCATGAAAAATGAAGCAGAGCTTCGCTCTATGAAGCGTGCCTTCGGCACACCGAGAGGTTAGTGTGCGCTTCGCTTCATGTTTGCGAAGCAAACGCATCATGCGAGCGTAGAGAGTGCTTCATATCGCCGTTAGGCGATGCTTCATTCAATATTTCGAGTTGCAATTTTATTCGGCTCTTTGTCAATAGTTGGGGTAAAAAAAGATAAAAAATTTAGGGGTAAAAACACTACCCTTTCACCATTGCACCTTTTTCTGAACCTTATGGACTTGAACCAGCGACTTTATGAAAATGTATTGAAGAAAAAGAATTTTTATGATATAATAAATCAAGGAAGGTAGTGGAGCAAGCAATGAAAACAAATCTAAATGTAGAGTGTAAGAACTTGGCAACTATTATAGATAATTTGGCGACGGGTAAAGAAACATGTGAAATATCAAACGACAACTTTACATTGAAGGATGTTATTGATTATCTTAATGGCTTTTTAGACGAGTTAAAAAATCTTAACAATAGGATTATTGATAGTGGAAACACGCTGGAACTCTTAAAAGAAGTACATGATAAATATAATGAACTTTGGATGTTTCAATTGGAGTTTTTCGTTGATAGCTTACCATGTGTTGTAGGTGCTCTTTGGCATTATCCTAACGCCGATTAGACTTTGCGAAATTAATTGAATACTTGTAAAGGTTCAAAATCGTTGGGTGAATTCAAAAAATTCCGTACACGAAAGTGTGCGGAATTTTTACTTATTACCTTTTCACTCTTCACTTTTCACTAACTTCGCGTGTACGGAATTTTAGGTAGAGACGGACTTCCGTTCAATTATATAGAGTATCTGTTAGAAAACAATTCTAACTTCGATTTGAATGTGGATATAACAGAACAAAACCCCAATTTAGAAACTGCATATGGCGAGACACTCGCTACAATTTCTAAAAAGGAGTTTTCCAATAATAGCATATCACAGCCTAACGATTCTGTCAAGAGGGAAATTTTAGACGGCATCAAGAAGCAGGCGAAGATCAATCCATCAAATCCGTATAACGGAAAGACGATGTATATTGATAGTGACATCTACGATTACTCGTTTTTGACGTCACTTGATGATATGAAAATTGAGTCGCTGCCTCCTCTATCAGATGTAAAGGAAAACGGTAAGATTTCTCGAAATAAGGCAGTTGAACTTGGACTTGAAAATGCAAAGAGTATAGGAAAACAAGTTGATGGCGAACAGTATGCAATCAAAAACGCATACACCGAAAGAGAAATAATTCTTGGAAAGCACGGTTTGCATCATAGTCTTGATGGATCAACAATACACAGGCTTCGTACCAATGCAAGACTTTCTACCATTGGTGCTTCCATTGTGCAAAATGCCGTTCCAATTAATGGGTTGAAAAAAGAAAATCAACAAGCGAATGGCACATATGCAATGGCTTGTCTTGTGAATGATGGTGACGGATATGTCGTTGCTATTGTTACTGTCGATGAATTTGATTCAACGGTTGTTGGTATCGATTGTGTTGATATTACGCATTCCATAAATGGAAGATTTTTGACAAAAAAAGAAGATAGTCGGTCTTCCACAGGGGAACAGGAGTTAGGAGCAAGCTCCCTCTCCACCACGACTATCTCCAAAATAAGTATAGCACATTTTTTGGAGATTGTCAATAATTCTCACAGAAGTATTTTGTCAGATGATGTTCTTCACCATTTCGACGAGGAAATGCCCTCAGAGGGACACTATACGAATAAAGTTTTGTTCCAAAAGAAGACCACTACCAACCGTACCCTTCTCGCAAACGCCCTTGAAAGTGCGACGCAGAACGATATTGAGAGAAATAAAATCACTCAATACAAGGAGAAGATTGCGCTCATCGAATCGGAGCAGGCGAAATTGGCAGAGGCAAAGAAGAGCTTCGGAGTTGATGAGGACGGCAATGTCATCGAGGGAGGCTTCGTTGATAAAGGTGGCTATATGGGTGGTTGGTATCGCGCCGGTGTTGATGTCAATCAAGAGGTGCTTTCCGTAAAAAAAGACATCGAGGACGGAAGGTCATCACTCAATGTGGATTACGGTATGAACAAGTTGATCAAGGAGAAGCAGAGTGACAGCTACGGCATCAAAAAGCAGGTTAAGAGAATAGTCGGTGAAAGCGGAACGGACTACGGCATAGGTGTTTATCTTGATTCTAAACTTTCGAGTTTAAGTGAAGGTGAACGAGAAACTGAAGTCATAAACCGACTAAAGAGGCTTGGTGGCAAGGCGTTTACCGCATATGACAAAAACGGAAAACCTGTTGATGTTCACATTGTAAAAAGTCACAAAAAATTCCTAAATTCACGAGGTAGGAAAGTTTTTGTTTACCAGCATTTGACCAACTATCTTAAAAACCCTGTCAAGCAAGAGGCAATTATGCTTGTAGACGAGCTGATTCTTACCGCAAGACAAGGAGATACTGAACCTGCTCATAACCCCCACGATTGGTTAGACAACAACGGTCAAAATCCTTGGGATGCATGGACAACATACATTCAGGATAAAGAAAACACCGTTTGGAAGGCAAAACTACAGATTGCCAATTCCGTAAACGGTGAAAAAATCTTGTATGAAGTATATCCAATAGAAATGGTGGAAGGGGTCGAGGAAATCGACGCCACACCCACCATAGGAGCAGGGGTCGAGGAAATCGACGCCACAACTCCTGACGATAGTATATCACATCCTGAAGATTCTGTCAAGAGGAATTTTTCTGCCTCTGTAAAAAGTCAAAAAAACGCACCACCTCCTACGCTCTCAACTTTGACTCTGCTTCGGGAATGGTGCATACCGTCACGAAGAAAAGCGCAAAGGAAACGATAGTAGACGGCGCTAATAGGTAAGAGTGAATAGTGAAGGAGTAAGGTCGGCTTGCTACGCAAATCTTCATTTTATTTTTATTACAAAATTAAGTCCTTGATTTCGGGGACTTTTTGTGTTTTTAGGGTAAAAAATATACCTCTTTCACCATTGCACCTTTTCATGAACCTTATGGACTTAAACCTGTAACTTTATGTAAATGCCTTGAAAAAAAGGTGTTTTTGTGATATACTTAATTATAAATTAGAAACGGCGGGCCCCTTTGAAAACCGAATTAAGTTTTCTTTGCGAAGGTTTGGAGAAAAGTATAGAAAATTTGGTAGGAGGGATGAATTTCGCCCCTTTGATTTGAAAAATCAAAGCTTATTAAAATCTTTATAATTTTGTGATACAATAAAATCAAAATAAGGAGACCGGCTATGGAATATATTGCAAAAGAAAGTCGTTATGGTAAAATGGAATACAGAAATTGTGGTGACAGCGGTTTAAAATTGCCAGCTGTGTCGCTCGGTCTTTGGCATAATTTCGGAGATAACGCCGATTTTCAAAATATGTGTAATATGTGTTTTACTGCATTCGATAACGGTATAATGCATTTTGATTTGGCTAACAACTACGGACCTTCGGCAGGTAGCGCAGAAAGAAATTTCGGAAAAATTTTGAACAATCATATGAAACGCTATCGTGATGAAATGGTAATAAGCACGAAAGCGGGCTACTATATGTGGCCAGGGCCTTACGGGGATTTTGGCAGTAGAAAATATTTAATATCAAGTCTTGATCAAAGCCTTAAAAGAATGAATATCGACTACGTAGATATTTTTTATCATCACCGTATGGACAAGGACACTCCGCTTTACGAAACGATGTGGGCGCTTGCGGATATCGTTAAAAGCGGAAAAGCGTTGTACGTGGGGTTATCTAATTATGATGGCGAAACGATGCTGCAAGCAAGCGAAATTTTGCGTGAACTGCATTGCCCGTTTATCATCAATCAAAACAGATACTCTGTTTTTGATAGAGGAATTGAGAAAAACGCTTTGATGGAGAGCGCAATTTCGTCAAAAAAAGGCGTGATTGTTTTTAGCCCGTTGGCGCAAGGGTTGCTTACGAATCGTTATTTGAATGGTATCCCCAGTGATAGCCGTGTGAGAACAGACGGCAGATTTTTAAAAGAAAGCTCTATTTCTGCGGAAACGGTTGAAAAAATTATCAAGCTTAATCAAATAGCGCAGGAAAGGGGTCAGACCTTGGCGCAAATGTCGCTCGCTTGGCTGTATAGCAAAGAAGGTATTACGAGCGTACTGATAGGTGCGTCCAAACCCGAACAGATTCTTGAAAATCTTAAAATGACGGAAAACCTTGCCTTTTCGCAAGAAGAGCTTGATAAAATCGACCGTGTGGCGTTTAGTTAAGCTCGCTACAAAATTTTAAGAGTTAATGTAAAAGGACCGTTTATACGGTCTTTTTTCATTTCTTGTAAAACAAAAATCCTTGATACAGTCTGCAATCAGGGCCCTGATCTGCGTACAGTAAAAGCATAGAGCCTTTTTATCGTATTTTTTTCTTCTAACGGCTTGAAATTCCTTCGGTGTTGTTTTGCAAATTGAAGTTGTCAAAAAATATAAAAATTGTCGGTTTTGAATTCATTCTGGCAATTATTTTTCTAAAAAACGCTTTTTAAGCAACTTAAGGTTGCTCAAAAAATCAATGTAAAGTTGGTTGTCAATAAAGGCGGCCGTTGATATAATATATGTGACGTTAATTTCATCTTTGACGAAATTAACTGCGCTGACTGTGTCATCGCACCGAAAACCTGTCGGTTTTCGCACATTCCTTGAAATATGGTCGTCCGCGCTTGCTTGCAAGCAGACAGACACGGACTTCTTATATTATAATATATGTGGTTATTAAACGAGAGATTCAAAATCGTTTTTTTTAGTAGGGTATTATGACAACCGAGAAATTCATATTTTGAAAGCAGTGCCATAAGAGAGAAAATTTATATTAAGAAAGAGGAGATTTAATATGTGTGGAATTATGGGCTTTTGCGGAAAGGGCGAAGCAAAACAAAAAATCATAGAGGGACTTTATTCTCTTGAATATCGTGGATATGATTCTGCCGGTATAATGGTAGGTAATAACGAGACGCTTCAAACAGTCAAGTGTAAGGGCAGAGTTTCCTTGCTTGATGAAAAAACCGTTTCTATCCCCGACGACTTCTTTTTTGGAATCGGACATACCCGTTGGGCAACTCATGGAGAGCCATCAGAAAGAAACGCGCATCCTCACTCCTCTGAAGGTGTCACTCTTGTTCATAACGGAATTATTGATAATTATCTTGAGCTTCGTGAATTTCTCTCTAACGAGGGATATTCATTCAAAAGCGAGACAGACACGGAGTGTATCGTTCATTTGCTCGATAATGAGTATAAAAAGCATCACGAGCCATGGACGGCTATCAATTCTACAATCTCAATTCTTAAAGGGGCGTTTGCTCTTGCTATCATTTTTCATGACCGTAAGGGTGAAATATGGGCGGTGAGAAGAAATAATCCGCTTATTCTGTCCTGCGCAGACGGCGCTTCTTATCTTGCCTCTGATATACCTGCGGTTTTAAGATATTCAAAAAACATTATGCGTCTCGCCGATGATGAAATCGCTTGTCTTAAAGAGGGAGACGTAATTCCTTACGACAAGTCCGGTGAGAAAAAAGCGGTCAAGTTTGAGACGGTTTCTTGGGACTTTGAAATGGCAAAAAAGGACGGATATGAGCATTTTATGCTTAAGGAAATACACGAGCAGCCTGAAGCCGTATCACGCACGGTCAAGCCCTATATTTCTACGCTCGGACTGCCCACTCTTGAAAAAATCGGTCTTTCAAATAAGCTTCTCTCGGAATTTGACAGTGTCTCTATAATTGCATGCGGATCTGCTTACCATGCAGGGCTTGTCGGCAAAAATCTTATTGAAAAAATGGCTAAAATCCCTGTTTTCGTAACTCTCGCATCAGAATATAGATATGACCCGCCGATAGTCACTAAAAATCCTCTCATAATAGCAATTTCCCAATCAGGTGAAACTGCCGATACGCTTGCTGCTTTGAAGCTCGCCAAGGAATCGGGCGCCCCAAGTCTCGGAATAATAAACACTGTTGGATCTGCCATAGCGCGAGAAAGTGATTACGTGCTTTATACAAATGCAGGTCCTGAAATTTCCGTAGCTACAACAAAAGGATATATCACGCAGCTTTCTGCCATGTTCTTGCTTGCTACAGCTCTTGCTCATACAAAAGGGTATATTACAGATGACTTTGCAAAAAAATTCTTAAACGTTCTATCAAACGACGTTCCTTTGGCAATATCAGACGTAATTTCGCGAAGAACGGAAATTGCTGCTCTTGCAAAAGAAATTGTTGATAAAAGCGATCTCTATTTCATCGGACGTGGCTCTGACTATGCGGCATCAATAGAATGTTCCCTTAAGCTGAAGGAGGTTTCGTATATTCATAGTGAAGCCTATGCGGCAGGTGAGCTTAAACACGGAACGCTCTCCTTGATAACAGACGGAGTGCCCGTAGTGGCTTTGGCGTGCGATGAAAAATATCATGATAAAATGATAGGCAACATAAGGGAAACGAGAGCCCGCGGTGCTTTTGTAATTCTCCTTTGCAAGGATAATATGAAAGATCCTGAATTATATTCCGATAGAGTTTTCTTGATTCCAAGCCTCGAGGGAATATTTACCCCCTTTGTATCAGTTGTGTTCTCACAGCTTCTGTCGTATGAAACGGCATTTCTCCGTGGCTTCGATATAGATCGCCCACGAAACCTTGCAAAGTCTGTTACGGTAGAATAAAAAATAGAGGTCTGCCTTTTTGAATGAAGATAACTGATGAGAAAAACAGTTATACTTATATTAAATTGAAAAGACATATAAAAGTAATGTGTTCATAAAAACGGAAAAGACGGAGAAAGATAGTTCTCCGTTCTTTTTTCTTTCTCAATGCGCATGCTTCTGCTGTAAAGCAATTGACACGGGTAGGCGATTATGTTATAATATCCATTAGGAAGGGGGACGGACAAGTGATTTACATCAAAAAAATGATTCTCCCAAGCGACAGAGTTGAAACTGGTGTGATACGCGACGAAAAGCGTACGTGCTTCAATACCTTTTATCCTTTTAAAATATTTCCTCAAAAGGAATTGTCTGAAATCGACTTTGACGGTATTACGATGTTTTACGGTGGAAACGGCTCGGGGAAAAGCACGCTTATAAACGTTATAGCACGTAAAATAAACGCAACTCGCTATTCTGAATTTAATGACGCACCGCTTTTCGAAGAATATGTCGAAAGGTGCCATATTGATTATTTTCGTTTGCCCAAAAGCAGTCTTGTTCTGACAAGCGACGACGTTTTCGATTATGCCTTGAACGCCCGTTCGGTAAACGAAAGCATAGAGTATAAAAGAAATGAATTGTTTGATAACTATGCGGCGCTTCACGCAGAGGCGAGGCAAAACCCCGATATCATGAGGCTTCATGGTATGAACGACTATGAAAGATGGAAGGCGACGATGGAGGTCTTATCACCTAAGCGTTCGTTATCCTCTTATGTAAAAAACAGGGTGGAGAGAGATATTGACCTGCATTCGAACGGTGAGACGGCGATGCGATATTTTCTTGAACGTATTGACGGCGACGCTCTCTATCTTCTTGACGAGCCTGAAAACAGTCTCTCCATCGAATTTCAGATTGAGCTTGCCAAATACATTTCAGCAACTGTGCGCGCTACGCGAAGTCAGTTTATTATTGCAACGCATTCCCCCATCCTTTTATCTATGGAGGACGCAACGATATACAATCTGGACGATTATCCCGCATCTACCTGCTTCTGGACAGAGTTGCCCAACGTGCGTAAATATTTTGATTTCTTTATGGAGCATAAGGAAGAATTTGATTGAAGCACATTTTGCGCTGTGAAGCCAAAAAATCCAAGTCGGACGACTTGGATTTTTTTCTTGCTATCTGCGAAAAGAAAAGACAGAGGCGTTTTTTAGAGTTTTTTGTATTCTTTATGGCTTTTTAATAGATGATTTGTAAAAAAACATTGTATTTTGTAAAGTTTTGATGTATAATTATATCGGCAAGGCAAAAGCAGGTGTATAACCGACTTTTTTGATTTCGTTTGAGGTTTTTAAAATCTGATGCGCAAGGAAGCATTTTATATGAAGAAAAACTTAAAAACAAGATTGATAAACAGAAAGATAAAAAAGCCAAATCCTATCCTTATGACGATATGTATGTGGGCGATGAAAATTTTAAACAAGTCTTACGGTGTTGAGTTCAGCTATGACTATGACCCCAAGGCTATCAAAAATCAGCCGACAATTTTACTTTCCTCCCATGCATCAAGGCTTGAATTTATCTATACGCTTTACGGCTTCGGGCGTAAGGATACCAACATGGTATGCGGTTATCAGAATATACTGAAAAAGGGAATTTACAGCTTGCTTATCAAGCTCGGTGTAATATCTAAATATTTATATCAGCCTGATTTTATGTGCGTAAAGAATATGCTGAAGGTCCTTCGGCGAAATGGCGCGCTTGGACTTTTTCCCGAAGGAATTCAATCGACGAGCGGAAGCACGCATCCGATAAATCCCGCAACGGCGCAGTTCATTAAAAGAAGCAGAGCGAACATAGTAGTATGTACTTCCAAAGGCGCGTATCTGGCAACCAACAGGTATTCGTCAGACCGTAAAAAAGGTTATATCGGCATTAGCTACAGTCTGATTTTTACTCCCGAAATGCTCGACCGTCTTACCGAGGAAGAAATTTATAATTCGATTTTACAAAAAATCAGTTATAACGATTTTGCCTTTAACAAGGTGGCGCGGCACAAGTATATAGGAAAAAAGCCGAATGCTTTCGGTATTGACAAAATACTTTATAAGTGCCCCGATTGCAAAAAAGAGCATACGCTGCGAGTCGAAAACGATACCGTCCTATGCGGAAGCTGTGGCTTTTCTGTGAGAATAAACGAGTATTACGATCTCGTCGATATCAAAGGCAAGGGATGCCCTGCCAATATTGACAAGTGGTATAAGTGGCAACGGAAATGCGTAGCAAGCGAGGTCACGTCCGACGCTTTTGAGATGGTTTTGAGTGGTAGTCTGTGTACACTAAAGCTCGATAAATTAAGAAAATCTCCCAAAAACAGAAAAATATTGTCGGAAGGAAAAGCGCGCCTTACAAATCAAGGGCTTTCCTTTTCGGGGGCGCTTGACGGACAAGAAGCAAATTTCGATTTTTCCGCAAAAGCAGTTTATTCGCTTACGTTTTCGACGGAGGGCTTTTTGGAATTTTACTGCAACAACGACTATTTTATTATAGTTCCCGATGAAAAAAACTGCCTCATCAAATGGACTCTTGCGGCAGAAGAAATACACAATCTTTATGACGAAAGGTGGCGCTCTGCTTGCGCAGACGTCTACGGTGTAGAGGAAAAAAGCTATGAATAAATCAAAAGAAATGGACGTAAAAGTAAAAATCGGCCTTAAAAGCTTTATCGCAGTCGTAGCAATTCTGTTGACGGTTTTAATCGTTGTCGGCGTGCTCACCTACGTAATACCTGCGGGACGGTATACTATTTACACCACTGATGAAACCAAAGCAGGACAGCTCTTCTATGAATATACGGAAGATGAAGCCCTCGACAAGCAGATCGTGATGGATTCCTACCGTGAGCTTGCCTTCGAGGAAAACACTACGCGCTTGCCTGTGCTTCGTTGGTTTACTTCACCGATTGAAGCTCTGCTTTTCGGTAGCAGCAGTACAAATATGATTATGATAATCGCTCTTTTATTGGTGCTCGGCGGTACCTTTAAGGTTCTTGAGGAAAGCGGCGGACTCGTCTCGCTCGTGAGACTTATTATGGTCAAGCTTCACTCAAGGCGCTTTGTGGCAATATGGATAATCACCGCTGTGATTATGCTTTTGTCTGCCGTGTTTGGCCTTCAAGAGCAGCTTCTCATTTTGTATCCTATTTTCGCTATGCTTTGCGTGGCGCTTAACTGGTCGCGCTTTACTGCCATTGCGCTCGTTCTTGTCTCGTCGGGCGTGGGCTTTACTACCGCTATCACTAACCCTTGGACTATTGGGACGGCAGCGATTGCCGCAGGCGTAAACGTTACTGACGGTATGTGGTACAGAGGTATAATCTTCTGCGTAATGTACGTTGTAACATCAATGTTTTTAGTGTATTTGGCAAAGCGCGATGAAAAAAACGCGACTCAAAATTTTGACGTCGAGGGCTTTACAATGGTCTCCGACGAGGAGCGCGTCGAGGATGTTCGCAAGTCAAAAATGATAGTCGCTCTGTTTTCACTTGCTCTTATTTCGGTCATCGTTGCCACCTCAATACCCGCGCTTCGTTCACTTGCTATGGTATTTATGGCGCTCGCCTTTATCGTAGGCACGGTTATCGTGGGCAGAATTTTACTCAATTCATATAAGCGTCTCGGCAAATGCTTTTTAAAGGGCGTAAAGGACGTACTCCCCTCAATTATAATCATTATGATAGCCTTCGGCATTACGCATATAGCGCAGGAGGGCAATATATTACATACGATCTTCCATTATTTCTATAATTCCGTTACAAACATTTCGCCATACGTTGCGGTAATTGTCCTCTACGTATTCGTTCTGATTATTGAATTCTTTATTCCGAGCGCATCAGCAAAGGCTGTTTTGATAATACCTATGCTTACTCTTGCGCCTATCGAGGGCATCAGCAAAACGGTTATCATTCTTACTTATTTGTTTGCTGACGGATATACGAACGTTTTGTATCCAACCTGCGGAACTTTGCTTGTCGGCTTGGGACTTGCCAATATAAGCTTCGCTGAATGGTTTAAGAAAACGATAGTTTTTCAGCTTATTTTGTTCCTTTTTTCCATTGCATTTCTTTTACTTGCGGTTTTCATCGGACTGTAAATGTTTTGTAGCTATAATTATTAAAGTATTTACATTTTTTATAAAAAAAGCCCTATACGCCTTTACAAATAGGCGCTTAAGTGGTATAATTAACGTATAGTCTTGAATAAATTACATTATCAGGGAGGGTAAAAACATGAAATTAATTATTAAAGACAATTACAATGAAATGAGCAAATGGGCGGCTCAGCATATTGCTGATGCTATAAATAATCACAAAGAAAACCGTCCGTTTATACTCGGCTTGCCGACAGGCTCTTCGCCGCTTGGTGTTTATAAGAACCTTATTGAAATGAACAAGGCTGGTAAGGTAACATTTAAAAACGTAGTTACGTTTAACATGGACGAATACGTTGGTTTGGAAAGAGAGCACGACCAGAGCTATTGGTATTTTATGCACGATAACTTCTTCAATCACATAGACATTCCCGCAGAAAACGTAAACATTCTGAACGGTATGGCTGAGGACTTGGAGGCTGAGTGTCAGCGCTATGAGGATAAGATCGCTTCTTATGGCGGAATTGACCTCTTCTTAGGCGGCAGCGGTGTTGACGGACACATCGCTTTCAACGAGCCCTTTACATCTTTGAGCTCAAGAACTGGTGTTCGCGCTTTGACAGAGGACACCTTGATAGTCAACTCACGCTTCTTCGGCAACGATCCTGACAAGGTTCCGAAGACGGCTCTTTCGGTTGGCGTAGGTACTGTTTGCGATTCTAAGCAGGTATTGCTCTTGATCAGCGGACACAACAAGGCCCGCGCTCTGCGTCATTGTGTTGAGGGTGGAGTTGATCACGCATGGACGATAAGCGCGTTGCAGCTACATAAGGACGGAATCATCGCCTGTGATGAAGCCGCTTGCGGAGAACTCAAGGTTGATACCTACAAGTATTTCAAGGAAATTTACAAAAACGAGAAATAAGTTAAAAGGGCTGTTTTATAAGAAAGCCTTGTGAAAAGAAATAAACGGATGCTCTTTTCCTCTTGGATTGAGCATCCGTTTTTTATAGAAATTTCTATTAAAAAACAAACTTGACACCAGAGACAAAAACGGGCTGAAAGGGCTTTTTTTTACTCAAATTCATCCTTGTTGAATTCGAGACATTTTTTGCTTTTTTGCACACAAAAAAACCGTTTTAATGTCCTTAAAACGCTTGACAGGGGTCATGAAAGTTGTTATAATGAGGTTGAAATAACCCGGATGGGGGTTGGAGGTTTTAAAATGCAAAAACTAAAGATTGCTATTGTTGGTACGGGTGGTATTTGCCGACTTGGACACATGCCTGCTTATTTGAAGCGTGACGACGTAGAGGTAATCGCCTGCGCTGATATCGTTTTCGATAAGGCAAAGGCGGTTGCTGAACAGTTCAATATTCCAAAGGCATATTCCTCTGTTGAAGAGCTGCTTGCAAATTGTAAGCCCGATTACGTTGACGTATGTACGTGGCCATCAGCGCACGTTCCGGTTGCCCTTGCCGCGATAAATGCAGGCTGTCACGTTATGTGTGAGAAGCCTACGTGCCACAATCTCGAGGACGCAATTGCCCTTAAAAAAGCAGTTGATGAAAAAGGGGTTAAATTTATGCTCGCTGTTCCGCTTCGTTACAGAAAAGACGTGGCGTATGCGAGAAAGCTCGTTGATGAGGGCGTGCTTGGCGACGTTTACTATGGAAAAACCGCATACGTTCGTCAGAGAGGACTTCCCGGTGGTTGGTTTGCTTGCTCGAAATATTCGGGAGGCGGTCCCGTTATTGATATAGGTGTACATAGAATTGACCTTGCATGGTATATGATGGGATGCCCCAAGCCCGTTTCCGTTATGGCAACGGCGGTATATAAGATAGGCGACTATCTCAGTGAAACAAAAGAGGAGATCGTCTCTGACGCTGTTTCGGAGAACAATGCGTGGGGCGGCGGACAGGTTGACGATTACAAATTCGACGTAGAGGATTCCGCAAGCGGCGTAATCCGTTTTGAAAACGGCACGCAGCTTATCTTTGAGACGGCTTGGTCCTTTAACGGTCCCGAAAACTGTTCTACACAGATTGCGGGAGATAAAGCGGGTATCACCTTGGAGCCCTTCAAGATTTACAGGGATAACGGCAAAAGCGTGATTGAAGAAAGCATTGAGGGAGACTTCAAGAGCGATATTTTTGTAAACGAGATAGATCATTTCATTGATTGCATCAGAAATGATAAGACACCGTCCTCCGACGTCAATCAGGCGCTTCAGCTTCAGATGATGCTGATGGGCATATATGAGTCCACCAAAACGGGACGCGAGTACGTATTTAAATATTAAGAAAAACCTCTTGCTTTAAAAGCATAAATTGCCGACAAAACAAAACCGCCTTTTACGAGCTTTCCTTATGAATGCTTGTAAGGGGCGGCTTTTAATTACCTTCTTTATCTTTCACAATAAAAAGGCATCCACAGATACTGCATAAAGCAAATAGCCCTAAAAAATCGCATATTGCTTATTGACGGTAGGGGAAAGCTGTGTTATAATTATATTGTAGATAATATAAAAAGCTATAAAACAGGCTTGACAAAAGTGTCTCAAGGGAAGGAAAAACCTTATAGCAAAACAAACAGGTGGAGTATTATGAAAAAGCTGTTGTTTAATAAAATAAAGGAAGCGTTATTCTCGGTATTGCCCGTTACGCTTATCGTTATTCTTTTGAATTTAACGCCACTTGTGGATTTGTCTATAAAAGAAACGGTGATTTTCTGTCTGTCCGCGATTTTCTTGATTTTAGGTATCGGGCTGTTCACGTTAGGCGCCGACGTTGCTATGACACCTATGGGCGAGCACGTAGGCTCGGGCTTGACTAAATCGAAAAATCTCAAGGTCCTGTTAATCATATGCTTCGCACTCGGCCTTCTCATCACTATTGCAGAGCCCGACTTAACTGTTTTGGCAGATCAGGTCGGCAGTAAGCTTATTATCATTTTTGTAGGACTCGGCGTCGGTTTTTTCCTTGTCTTATCTGTGCTGAAAATCGTACTGAAAAAAGACCTTGGAGGCATGCTCGTATATTTTTATATGGTTTTATTTGCCTTCGCTCTGTTAGTTGTGGCCCTTGATCAAGATAATTTCAAGCTTTTGCCCCTATCCTTTGACTCAGGTGGGGTAACGACAGGGCCTATTACAGTACCCTTTATTATGGCTCTCGGCGTTGGAATTGCGACGACTATAGGAGGAAGAAACGCAAGCGAGAATAGCTTTGGCTTGGTTGCCATGTGCTCGGTTGGCCCTATTCTTGCAGTTCTCATTTTAAGCCTTGTAAACGGCGGTGACATTTCTGCGCCGGGAACAGAGGACTATTCGTTTGCCCGGAATATTTGGGAAGCAATAGGACATACACTTCTTAAAACTACTAAGGACGTCAGCGTCGCGCTCGGTATGGTGGTAGCCTTTTTCTTTGCAATCAACTTCATTTTCTTGAAGCTACCAAGGAAAAAGCTTCTTCAGATATCTGTTGGCTCGTTAATTACATACGTCGGTCTGATTGTATTCTTAACGTCTGTTCACGTTGGCTTTATGCCCGTCGGCTTTAAGATGGGCGCGTGTCTTGCGAATGCATCGCCCTTTGCAATTACCGTCGCAGGCTTTGTATTGGGCTTGGTTGTCGTTCTGGCAGAGCCTGCCGTGCACGTGTTAAATAAGCAGGTTGAGGAAATAACGAATGGCACTGTGTCTAAAAAGTCAATGATGATTGCCTTAAGCGTGGGCGTCGGTCTTTCCATCTGCCTGTCTGTAATAAGAATCATTTTCAGCTTTTCAATCTTCTACTATTTAGTACCGGGATATCTTCTTTCGCTCGGGCTGTCCTTCTTCGTTCCGAAAATATATACTGCAATCGCTTTTGACTCGGGTGGAGTCGCGTCGGGACCATTGACCTCAACCTTTATATTGCCGTTTGCAATTGGAGCCTGCGAAAAAATGGGTGGAAATATTCTCTCTGACGCCTTCGGAATCGTTGCTATGGTAGCAATGACTCCTCTGATAACAATTCAGATGTTAGGCTTTACGGCAATTTCTAAAAAGAGAGTGAGCGAAAAACTCGCTATGAAGCGAATTTTAGACGAGGATGACGATCAGATCATTCGCTTTTTATAGGAGGTAAAGTATGCCAAGAAAAGCAACAAAAGCAACTGAAAACAGTAATAATAAGACAACAACCAAAAAACAGGTCTCTAACGTCCGTAAGCTTAAACTGTTGATTACTGTTGTTGACAGAAGCAAAACTCTGTTTTATATGGATTTGCTTGAACAGTTTGAAGTAAACGTTCAGATGGTTTTATACGGAAGAGGAACGGCAAATTCGCAGCTCCGTGACCTTTTGGGGCTTTTTGAAACCGAAAAATCCGTCATTATTTCATACATAAGAAACGACAAGGTAAAGGAAGCGCTCGAAACTCTCGATGAAAAATTCCACAAGATCAAAAACGGAAAGGGAATAGCCTATACGGTTTCACTCGATAGCATCATAGGTGTTTCGATGTATCAGCTGTTGAGCAATGACAGAACCGTCAAGGAAGGAGAAAAGAGATGATGAAAAAAGGATATAAATGTATTTTCGCCGTTGTAAATAACGGCTTTGCCGAGGAAGCGATGGAAGCTGCAAAGGCCTGTGGCGCAAAGGGAGGCACAATTCTTCACGGCAGAGGAACGATATCCAAGGAAGCCGAAAGCGTTTTCAATATCACGATACAGCCCGACAAGGAAATCGTAATGATTCTGGCGAAATCAGATCAGATAGACGCTATTTTGAAGGGCCTTTACAATGCGATAGGTACAGCGACCAAAGCGCAGGGCATAGTCTTCGCTATTCCCGTTGACGAAACGGTTGGAATTGACGAATCGCAGAAAAACAATTAAAAATCAAGACGGACGGCTTTCGTAAAGAAGGCCGTCAGCTTTTTAATATGTAATAGGGGACTGTCTCAAACGTAAAAACTGATACAGTCCCTCGTTTTTATCAAAACGGCGCATTATATGCCTTCGTATAAACGAAACGTAGATTTATTTGCCCATTAATATAAACTATATCGACAAAATGTCGGTTTACAAGCTCACAAAAAGGTGGTATAATTTAAAAAAAGGAGGGGCTGTTATGAACTCAAAAAAATTCGGAGAAAAATTAACGGCATTTCGTAAGAAAAAGAATCTTACGCAGTTTGCCCTTGCTGAAAAGCTGTGTGTCAGCGATAAAACAGTGAGCAAATGGGAGCGTGGAGTAGGGTATCCCGAAATAACGCAATTGCCCACCTTGAGTAACGTATTGGGGATCAGTATCGATCAGCTGCTTTCTGAAGAGGGAAACGGCATTGTGGTTGCCGGTAATATGATAGCCGACGTAGTAAAATCAATTGACGTATATCCCAAAATTGGTCAGCTTGCCAATCTGCAAAACTTAAATCGCGCAATTGGTGGCTGCGCGCCAAACGTAGCGACAGATCTCGCTATTATAGATCCCTCGCTTGCAATAAGCGTAATAGGAAAGGTCGGAGACGACGAAAACGGGCGCTTCCTTACCGAAAGCATTAGAAAAAGAGGTATAAGCGTAGATAACGTCAGCATTATCAAGGAGCTGCCGACCAGCTTCAGCGACGTTATGAGTCTGCCGACGGGGGAACGCACATTTTTCAGCTTCCGCGGCGCAAATGCAGAGCTTTCTTATGAGGATATTCCACTCGAAACACTTGACTGTAAAATGTTTCATATCGGATATATTCTTTTCTTGGATAAATTAGACGCCTATAACGAGGAATACGGAACCGAAATGGCAAGACTCCTTTCGGACGTTCAAAAGCGCGGCATAAAGACCTCGTTCGACGTTGTAAGCAGCTCTGACGTTTCTGCTTATAAGGAAAAAATCGTACCTGCCTTGCCATATACAGATTACGCCATTTTGAACGAGCTTGAATGCTGTAATATCTGGGGAATATCACCACGATATGAGAACGGAGAGCTTAATGTTGAAAACCTTTTCTGCGCTATGAAAAAAACACTTAACTGCGGGGTAAAGGAGAAGGTTATCACACACGCGAAGGAGGGTGGCTTCTGTCTTGACAAGAACGGCACCTTTACAAAAATGGGCTCTTTAAAAATTCCCGAGGAATATATTAAGGGCAGCGTCGGCGCGGGCGATGCTTTCTGCGCGGGATGCCTGTACGGAATTTATAACGGCTATACCAATGAAGAAATGCTTGCGTTTGCTACGGCTGCTGCGGCTTGCAATTTATTCGCTGAAAATTCTGTAGATGGAATGAGAAATAAAAAAGAAATAGAAAAAATGATGCAAAGCGTTGACAGACGTTCTTTATAATATTTTGAATAAAAGGAGATAAAACAATGTTAGTTAACTTAAAAGAGGTTTTAAGAGACGCACAAAAAAATAAATACGCAGTCGGACTTTTTAATACGCAGGACACGGATATGCTTGAAGCCGTTATTTCAGCGGCTGAGGAGCTGCGTTCGCCCGTCATACTGGGTACGGCAGAGGTCTTGCTCAAATACGGAGAGTTTAAGTTAATCGCCCCCGCTTTGATTGAGATGGCAAAACGCGCGACAGTTCCCGTTGTCGTTCATTTTGACCACGGCTTAACGTTTGAGCGCTGTATGGAGGCGTTGAAGTTCGGCTTTTCCAGCTTGATGTTTGACGGTTCTGCGGGCAGCCCTGAGGAAAATATCAGAAAAACAAGAGAAATCGTTCGTATTGCGCACGCATTTGGCGCAAGCGTCGAGGGCGAAATCGGACACGTTGGAGAGACTGTCACCAACGACGAGTTTGCGACAGACAGCTATACAACGCCTGAGGAGGCTCTTGATTTTGTAAAGCAGACAGGCGTTGACGCTCTTGCCGTTTCTATAGGTACGGCGCACGGTACGTATAAGAGCAAGCCTCGCTTGGATATTCAGCGCTTATCCGAAATTCGTAGCACGTTGTCAACACCTCTCGTGCTGCACGGCGGATCGGGGCTTTCGGACGATGATTTCAGGAATACTATTGCTAACGGTATTGCAAAAATAAATATTTACACTGACCTTTGCAATGCGGCAAACAAGGCTATGCAGGAAGGGCTTGCAAGCAACGAATGCTATAGTGATATTCACACGAGAAAAGTGGAATACGTTAAAAAGGTCGCTATGGAAAAAATCAGACTTTTCGGCTCAGCAGGCGTTATAAAATAATTGTTACATAATCAAAAAAGAAAACAAGGCGGAAATGTGTTCCATTGTCCACCTTGTTTTTTCTATAAATATAAAACGCTTTGTAAACTTAAGTTGCATTTTTTTCAAAAGTGCCTTACAGATTTAAAAGCTCGCTGAAATCGTTTATATAATAATCCGCGACGCTTTTTATTTCATTTGCGTAATCCTCAGACGAAGGATCATATACGCCGCACACCTTCATTTTCGCGCTTGCCGCCGTCTTGTCCGCATTGTAATTGTCATCGAGGAAAAGAATTTCGTCAATCGGCTTTCCTATCCTTTTTGCCGCCATTTTGTATATTTCGGGATTAGCCTTTGTGGTTTTAAAATCATCGCAGGACCATACCTCGGTAAAAAGCTCGAACATTCCGAGCCTCTTGAGGCACACGTCCAAGACCGAATGAGGACTTGCTGTCAGAACGTAAAGCGAAGCGCCCTGACTTTTCAATGCTTTAAGTGCTTCTATTACGTTGGATTTTGCCTGAATACTGTAAGCGTAGCCTTCATAAGCATATTCGTTCATCTTTGTAAGAAGCTCGTTTTCGGGAATTTTAAGCCCGAGCTGCTCGATAAAGTATTTTGCAGTTCCGCCATATCCGAGAGGAGTAATGACCTTTATAATATCTTTTTCGTATTTGACGTTGTTTTCATCTAATATCCGTAGCATAACCGATATAAAGGTCGGCATAGAGTCAACGAGTGTTCCGTCAAAATCAAATAAATAAGCTGTATATTTCATATATCCTCTCTAATAACGTCTTTTTTCTTTAAAATCATATTTTAGCTGATTCTTGCCCCGAAGGGAGTTGCAGACAGAGCTGCAAGCTTAAAGCACTGCTTGCCGAAGGGGATTCCTATAATTGTGATGCACCATAGGAGACCAACGATAATGAAGGATACGGCAAGGGCGATTCCGCAGAGGAGAAGCCATATTACGTTTGCTATAGGGTGCTTACCGAAGTTTGTATTTACAGTTGCGCCGAAGGGCCAAGCCGATAAGCGCGCTATTTTAAAGCATTGCTTGCCAAAGGGGATTCCTATGATTGTGATGCATAGCAGAAGTCCGAGAAAGAACCAAGAGAGCGCCGCGCCAAGACCCGTGAAGATAAACCAAAGGATATTGCCTATCATTTTCATAATTGAAGTTCTCCTTTTTTCATTTAATATGCTTATATTTTATCATTCAGCGTCAAATTTGTCAAGCTTTTTGGAATTCTGCTTGAGAGGATTTTAAAGGAAGCGTCGAACTTGTTTTTCAAGCATCGCAGGCGCGTTTTTTCTTATTCGTTATTTACTTTTTTGAATAATCTTGAGAAGAACTTGAACGTCAAGGGCCAGACGCAGCCGACGAAAATAACTATCAAAAAGTATCTGAGGGCGTCCGAGAAGGCGTGATCGTTGAAAAGCGCGCGAAGCGGGGCCTTGAGAAACGTTTTTATTATGATGACGGGAATAATTCCGACAGCGAATTTTATTATCTGAGCGGGGAGACTCGCCGCCGTGCTGAACTTGATAAATCTTTCGTCTAATTCGTAAACGATACACACTCCCACCGTGCAGCCGAGCATCTTATAGCCGTTTGTGATCGTGCTTTTAAGATGGACGGGGTCTACGTCAGCAGGGAAGCGATAAAGACTTGCGAAGGCTATAAGTCCCACTGACAGCGCCGCCATAGACCATAATACGATTCGCATAACCGTCTTGTTTTCAAAAGACCTGTATATGAGAGGATAAAGCCCGAAGATAAGCGCAATTGCAATAATGATAGAAACGCCCACGTCGAGCGGAGTATGAACTCCTAAATAAAGTCTTGAGAGAGGGATAAGAACGCAAAGAACGACGCATACGATTCTCAACGCCGTGTTCCTGTTCCACCTCGCTATAGCGCCAAATACACCGACAGACGACTGAGTGTGACCACTCGGAAAGGAATAACCACTTGCTTCAGCCCTTGCCGACTCAACGATAGTGAAGCTCGGGTCCTTTACCCAAGGGCGAGGAATACGGAACAGTATTTTTAAAAACTGATTCAATATAGTGCCTATAAAGCCTACAGTCATAAGATAATATCCCTGCTTCTTGTCAATGCACCAGAAGAAAATCACGGCTAATAGGATAAAAACCGTTTCCTCTCCGAGATGCGTTACAGCGGAGAAAAAGAAATCAAAAACAGAGTTTCTTATGCTTTCCAGAAAATAGAGAACCGTCATTTGTAAAACTTCTCCTTTTAAGATTTTGCCGATTCATTAGCATTATATCACATTTCCCGTCAGAACGCAAGGGGAATAGGCATATTTAGAGAGGAGAGAAGAATGCAAAAGTACAAATCTACACGAGCCGTGTTCGAGAAGGTGAGGCATATCTACATCATCTTACGGTTTTATCATAGCACACTTTTGGGCGAGCTTAAATATGAATATTAGAAAGCTTTATGAAATGGGGAATTGAGATCAGCAATAGAGGGCGACAAAGAGCAAAGGGACCGAGTCATTGCCTCGATCCCTTTGAAAAAATGTATTGCTGATCACTGAAACATTGCTTCGATCTGCTCTGCCGTGTATCCACTCGGTATTGTTACGATGACAGAACGCATGAATTTGTCCACCTTATTCAGATAATATATCTGCTTCATGGAGATTCCTTGGACAGTGACGGTGCAATCAACCTTTGTAAATTCGGTTTCGCCAAGCTTTACAGTTTCAAAAGCTTCGGGGAAAGTGACCTTCATGCCTGATAAATTTGCAAGTTGAGCTTTGAGTGCTTGGATGTATTGCTCAACGGTGATGTTGGTGGCAAATGTTTTAGAAAGGTTTTCGAATACTATGTTGATGTTGCTTCTCGTAATGATGTCCACTGCCATCATATCGTATAAAGACGGGTTGTTTTTCACGGCGTCTTTGAAGTTTTCGTCCAGGAAGATATCCACACCTAAGTTCATCGCTGCCGCAATCTCTTCGTCGGTGGAATATACCCATGACTCCGGCTTTGTAAACGAAAGACCCAGAAATTCAGATGTATAAACGTCTCCCTCAATCCTTCCTCTGGAAACCTCTTTCTTTTGTACGGGCTCTTCCTCATTGTTGTCGTTCTTCGGGTTTTCCTCAGATGGATCTACAGTCTGTGCAGGATCGTCCTGCTTAATGTCATCGTCTTTTTTGGTCGAGCCGCAAGCGACAAGTAAAAATACCATAACGGTCGCGAGTAATAAAGCCACTATTTTTTTCATTGTTAAATTCTCCTTGTAGATTGTTTTTTTGTCATGTTCACTATACTAAATTTTTGCGAAATTGTCAATTGCCCTGTGGGATATTGTGGAGTAGTTGACAAAAAAGAAGCCAATTACTATCAATGTTTTTGCATTAAATATTTCAAATAATCGGCTTATAGAGTGTCAAATAAAAAATTCAATCTTGATCGCAAAGCATTAGAATACCGCCTATCGAGCTTACAAAAAGCAAGCTGCAAACTTTAAAGCCGGTACCGATCTTTTCGCCTCTTTTTATTTTTTTGCAGTAATAAATGGTCATAGGCAAGCACCAAGCCAAGGGAATTATGTAAAGTCCCATAATAACTGTTCCGATGATCATCAAGATTTTTGCTGCAATTTTAATGCCTGAAGGTGTTTTTTCGACGTCGTTGTCATTCTGGATATTTCGATATCCTGTGTCACATCCGCATTTCGGGCATATCACAGCCTCGTCCATCAGTTCATTACCGCATTTTGTGCAATACTTCATATTGTTTTACCCCCTATAAGTTATAATAATTCTAATATCTTTATTTATTAAAGATACCAGACAATGGCCATAATTAATTTAATCAAAACAGATACACAAGAGAATATAATTCCTAAAATGGAATAAACTCTTTTTTCACTCTTACAATATTTTATTGATGTAACAATGCCTAACAGAGGACAAGCCGATGTTCCGAGAATGTCATAGTATCCCCAATAGAACCATAAAACATTGACCAAGGCTAATACACCAAAAAACAAAGGAATCCATGAAGAGTCCATTTTGTTGTCCGAAACTACAGAAGCAAGTTTGCCTTTTTCTGTTGTTTTAGGCGCATCATCCGGTTCAATCATGCAACCGCATTTCATACAGATTACAGATCCGTCCAGTAGTTCACCGCCACATTTTGAACAATACCTCATATAATGCTACCTCCAAAAGACATATGACTACAATGAAGTATAACAAAAAACAACAAAAAAGTCAATAGGAGAGGAGAAAAACGTTTACTAAATTATTAACAGCGGAATAAAAGCTTCCTTTCAGACTGGTATGACCAATATGCCGAAAGAACTTCAAAAAGGGAAGAGAGAATTTTGAAAATTATATGTTATGTATAATTTCTTTTATGGCATCTTTTATCTTTTCAACACGCGAAGCATATACTTCACCTTCCACAATATAAAAATCATTTCTTTAGGGATATCACCCTCGCGCTCGATACAAATATCAGGGGATCTTTAGCCAGTTCTTGGTGTACAATAATATCCTTTGAAAAGCTATGCGGACTTTGTCAACGAATCTTTCAATGTCGCAAAGAAGACGGCTTGCCTCAAATTTAAGAATCTTTGCTCAGGAATGGAGGGCACAAAAAGCGTTGCGCCCACCTCTCTCATTTTATTGTGATACCGTAAAAAAATCACGGTTTATAATGAGAGAAGACATTAAATTTTTCTTAAATTAATTGGCGTCATTCGAAATGAAGATTTAGCTTCGCAAAGATGAAGCAAATGCCTTACGGCTTCTATGAAGCGATGGTGTTGCCACAGTGATGTTATATCTTTGCCATAGCGACGTTTCGCGCCTTTGGCTCATTTTGACAAGAATATGGTTCTGCTCTATCTTTATAAATTGGAGTTTTATGATTATCTTATTTAAATAATTTATTGATTATTATTTCCAAATTTCTTTATAAGCAGAAAAACTCCGAAAATCATAAACGTTGGAAATAGAGTGGCAAAAAGCAAGCCCGTTTTCAGATTTCCCCCTACGGCATCTGCGATTTTTCCAACCATAGTGGGGCCTATCGCTGCGCCAAGATCTCCTGCCAACGCCAGAAAAGCAAACATTGCAGTTCCGCCTCGCGGGCATTTTTGCGAGGAAATACTGATCGTTCCGGGCCACATAATTCCAACTGCCAATCCGCAAAGAGCGCAGCCGATAAGACTTATGATCGAAAAGGGAGACAAGGCTGCCAACAGGTAGCATGCCACGCACAGCGAGCCACAGATCAGCATGATCTTGGAAAGATCGAGCTTCTCGCTTTTCTTTGCATAAAACACACGGGAAAGTCCCATAAAAGTGGCGAACAGACAGGGGCCTGCCAAGTCACCTACGGTTTTGGGAACGCCGAGCGCCGATTCTGTAAAGGCTGACGCCCATTGACTCATCGTCGTCTCGGATGCGCCAACGCATATCATAAGAGCGATCATTAGCAAAAATAAAGGAAGCCTCAACAGCTGACCGATACGCAATCGGTCTCCTTCTTCTACCAATCGCTCTATAGGACAAGAAAGAAAATTAAAAATGTTCAATAACGGTACTACTGCCCATATCAGCGTAAGTATCTGCCAATGGGATGTGCCAAATACTGCAAAAAAGAGTGTTGAGCCTAAGATTACGCCAACGGCGCCCCAGCAGTAAAAGGAATGCAAAAGACTCATTACACCGGCTTTGTTCTCAAACGGACAGGCTTCAACGATAGGGCTTAACAAGACCTCGACAAGACCGCTTCCTATTGCGTAAAGCACGACGGAGATAAGAATACCAATAAACGGGCTCGTCATTATATCGGGCAAGAACGCCATAAGGATTAGTCCTGCGGCGGAAACTGCCTGCGAAGCTACCACGCAGGTACGGTATCCGATGACGTCGGCAAATTTTACCGCCACCAAGTCAACGAGCAATTGCGTCAGAAAAAATATCATCGGAATAAGCGCGATCATTTCGAATGAAATTCCGTAGGTGTCCTTAAACGTTAAAAACAAAAGAGGCGCAAAATTTGCGGATATTGCCTGCGTAATAAAGCCAAGATAGCAAGCAAATAGCGTTTTTTTATAGTTTTTCGTTTTTGTCATAGCGTCTCCTTTTGCTGACGTGAATTATGATATCACCATTATACCGCAAGAAAGTCAAAAGTTTAGATAAAATTTGAAAATTATATGCTATTTATAATTTGTTTTATGGCCTCTTTTATCTTTTCGACACGCAAAGCATCTATTTCGCCGTTCACAATATAACAAGCCTTATTTACTTCGACCATAAAAGAGATAAGATTCTTTTTAACCTTTTTTTCTAAGATACAATTTGGAATCATACTACCTTGATAAGGATAATTAATGTCCACAGAGAATCCGTAATGCAAAAAAGTCGAAACGATTTTACTCTTCAATTCGTCAGGCATATCATTCTCGCACCCGATACAAATATCAGGAAGCTCTTTAGTCAGCTCTTGGTGTACAATAATATCCCGTGAAAAGCTATGCAGATCGACCAAAATGATATCGTCAGACGCATTTTTGACGAGCTCATCCAACTTGTTATGATGTTGCGCATACAAAGCATACGTTTTGTCTTTTAAGCTTTGATCAACTTTCTTTATAACAGTTCCATCATACACGCGCTCATAGCAAAATCCCATTCCGTGCTTTTCCATGATTTCGGCTTCACCAACGAATCTTTCAACGTCGCAAAGAAGACGGCTTACCTCGAATTTAAGGATCTTTGCCTCAGGAACGGAGGGCACAAAAAGTGCTGCGCCCACGTCTCTCATTTTGTTGTGATACCATAAAAAAAGCTCACGGTCTATAACAAGAGAAGACATTAAATCTTCGTTAAATTCATCACCGTCATGAGGAATATGGAAAATAAAAGTTCTATCCATACACTTGCCACCTTCCTTCTTGATGATTTAATCATATCACAAAGCCTCAAATTTTTCAACCTTTATATTAAAAATGCTTTTCGTAAAAGCAAAAAGTCGCTTTGCTTATTGCCTTTGACGAGATAAAGGAGTGACGACAATAAAAAGAAAAAACTGAGCACCTGAAAGGATGCTCAGTTTTTTTGAGGCATACTTACAAAAAAGATGCCAAGGTATATTTCTACATATAACGAACAACAGAGCTTTACACAAAAACTCTTTTTAGTTGCGATATTTTTTCTTTGCATTTGCCGCATCCCATACATTTGTTTTTGTAAAACATCATTTGGGGCTTCGGGGATTGGCTTTCGGGATTGTGGCACCAAGCGCAACGCAGATTACAACCCTTGAAAAAAACTGTTGTGCGTATCCCGGGACCGTCAACGTAGGAATTGCGCTGAATATCAAAAATAGTAGCAGTAGGCAGGGTTATTCCTCAATAGGTCAAATTGTAATTGTGTAATTTCTTTAAGTCTTTATACAGACTATCAAGTTCCCCTCGGTCGATAAGCTCCGTTC
The DNA here is from genome assembly GCA_045539995.1 of Eubacteriales bacterium. Lineage (GTDB taxonomy): Bacteria > Bacillota > Clostridia > Oscillospirales > CAG-272 > UBA1740. Next base: position 3,849 of record JAZQGJ010000085.1, on the reverse strand, counting down.
GGATAAAGCGGTAAAGCATAGTGCACAAGCCTTGTGCGGGAGAAGAAAGCAAATGTGCGCCAAAAAACAGGCTGATCTTATTTTCGACATCAAGCGCCAAGTAAGCGCAAGCCGCACCGCCCCAACCGAAATCGGTGTATTGTTTATTACCCTTCGGACATCTGACGCCAAGTCCGTAGCCGTGTGTTGCCTGCGTCCAATACGTGCGCTTTTGCCACTCGGTCAAACGGTCTGTCATCATCAATTTGAGTGTTTCGACCTTTAATAGCTTATGTGTGCGAAGCGCCTCCAAAAATTTTATATAATCATCTACCGTTGAAATACCGCCCGCACCGCCCGATGCGTATTCACTGCCAAGCTTGTAGGACACAATATTTTTTCCTACATTTACCGCCCGACCGTTCTCAAAGCGATACTGCTCGGCAATGGTATTCAGTTCTTCTTCGGGGAGCATAAAGCTGGAACGGCTCATGCCCGCAATGTCAAAGATATTCTTTTTTACATACGTTTCGAATTTTTCACCCGATATGATCTCAACCAAAGCCGCCAAAACGTCGTGGCAAAGGCTGTATTCCCACCTATCTCCCGGTTCAAAAAGCAACGGTTCTTTCGCCAGATACTTCATTGTTTCACGGGTGGGGCATCTGCCGTCGGTTTCGGAGATTGCCGTTATGATATGCGGAGAACGGCAATGATACGAAAATCCCGCCGTCATTTCAAACAGATGTCGGATCAATATAGGGTGCTCGGCTTTTTGAATGCCATTTTCCGTCTTAACCGTCATATCGTTAAATTCAGGCATATAGTCAGATAACTTGTCTTCAAGTGAAAACAATCCCTTTTCCCATAGCTGCATTGCTGCAACGCAGGTGATAACCTTGGAACAGGAATAGATATTGTATCGCTCATCGCCGGTCATTTTCACCTTGTTTTCTAAGTCGCTATATCCATTCATGTGGCGAAGGATGCACTTGCCGTCCTGATATACCGCAAAATCGAAGCCCGGTACACCGAGGTCTAAAAACGAATCACAAAATGCTTTTACCTTTTCAAACATAGAAACCTCCGTCCATTCTTACACGGGCATAACCGTGAGTTCTTTTATCTTTTCCGACCATTCTTTTGCCTCTGCTACACGGTCAAGGAAGCAAAATTCTAAGACCTTTTTGGCTTGGCTCAATTGCGATTCACACGAGATCAGATCATAGTTCCCAGAGCTGTTATACTCTTTGAGATCAAAATAATTCGACGGTGCTTGGGGAACCCACTTGTGCAGATATGCCCAACCGCTGAAATAATTGTCAAGAAGCTGGGGATCTTTGATTATTTCAGACAAACTGTCAATGTATCTAAGCATTTTTCGCTTTTCATCACCCTCAAATACGGTGATCCTTGTAGCTTCGGAATTAAATTTGTACGGTATGGTACAAAAAACAATGCCCGATTCGTCAATATCAAGTTCTGTCATATAACCGTAATACCATGAATCGTTCGCAGATCGCTCAGAGCTGCTTTTGAACAAGAAATTTCCCATGCTGTATATGATAGGCTTGCCTTCATACATTTCAAATCCTTGCGGACAATGTGTATGTCCCGCTATCACTGCGTCGGCTCCCATATCGCAGATCAGGCGATATCTGTCCTGCGTGTCCGGTGAGGGTAAGGGATTGAACTCGTTGCCGCCATGAAAGACGACAATGACAGCATCGGACACCTTCTTCTCTTGCTTAATTTTATTCATGAGCCTTCTTGCGTTATAGCCTGCCGAGCCGTATGTCGCTTCGGTTGCCATGCCAAATTCGTTTTCACATACCGAAATAAGTGATATCGAAAAGCCGTCCTTTTCTAAACGGCAGGCATCGTATGCACGATCTATATTTGCGCCCGCACCGCAATACCGTATGCTATGTGTATCAAGAAGCTTTAGCGTATCAATTACCGCACCTTCGCCAAAGTCACCCATGTGATTGTTGGCAAGTGTGCAAACGTCGGTGTGAAGAGTCTCTAAAAACAGAATGTTGTTCGGAGCACATATTAAATTTGGTCCCGATTTTTTGATGGGTGTGTGTTTTTCCTTATTGGCAAGGGGTGTTTCCAAATTGACAATACGAAAATCTGCCTTCTCAAAATACGGCAGTATCTCCGCAAGAATATCGCTACACATTTTGGAGTTTGGTTCGGAAAGTCCTCTGAAATTGATATCACCCGTAAATAAAAGTTTCATTGTTCACTTCTCCTATTGTTTATCACATTCGAGCAACATAAGCATAGTTAATTCAATCGCATTCAATAGTCCGTCGATCGAGATACATTCATCGGGCTGATGCACGCTTCCGTGCCCCGCCGGCAAATCAAATGGGGGGGTACCGTTCAGTGAGGTTCCGATCTCTGCGGCACAGGGCAAGTATCTCGCATAGGTACCTCCTGCATTGACCAAGGATTTTGCATCATGTTTTTTGGTGAAATCCTTGTAAGTATTCATACAAGCCACAATATACGGATTATCATCGGAAAGAATAAACGGATCTAATTCGCGAACAAAATCAACGCTCCAGCCGTTATTGTCAAAAAAGCGGCTGATTTTATCTTTCGCTTCCTTAATATCCAGCGATGCGCCGTATCGCATATCAAAGCAAAGCGAGATCTTTCCTTCGGTCATTTTTACGATTCCATTCGTAACGGTAAGGTTTCCAAAATCCTTGTCCGTATGCTCTATCCCGAATACCTCGCCGTAATATTTTTCAAGTAGGTTTGCAATAAAATCCATCTGCTTGCGGTCATAGGCGTTCAAAGTATCGCTTTGTGAAAGTTTTTTTGACAGGACGTGTGCTGCATTCAAAGAACCTTCGGGCAACGCTCCATGCCGCGAAATACCCTTTTCTTCAAAGACCTGCTCACCGATTTTTGCTTTTGCTTCTCCCAAAACAATGTTGAATGCGCTACCTCCCGAAAAATCAGTAATATCCTGCATTGGTGCTTCTTGCGTTGCTACAAAACGCAAGATCCCCTTGTTGCCTCTGTAAAGCGGAAATCCCGAATCGCAAACAAGAGAAAAATCCGGCGGCGTGTGTGTGGATATGTAATTTTTTATATCCTGCATACCGCTTTCCTCATTCGCACCCGTAAAGCAGATCAGTTGGCTATTAAAGGGAATACCAAGCTCCTTTATTATTTTGGCGCAGTAAAGCGAGGTTACCACAGCCGATTTATCATCCATTGCACCTCTGCCGATGATGAAGCCATCTTTTTCAAGAGGCTCAAACGGAGCGGTCAATGCCCAATCGTTGCCGGCGGGTACAACATCGGCATGAGCGAATAAGCCGAGACTTTTTCTGTCATCGCCGTAGTATGAGAGCAGATAACCTCCGTTCACATCAAGTTCAGTCCCAAAGCCGTTGCTTTCGTACAGCCTTTGCGTAAATTCAAGTACTCTTGCGCACTCTTTTCCAAAGGGAGCATTATCTTCCGCTTCGCCTCTTACGGAAGGAATCCTTATCAATTCCTTTAAGGTGTCAACGATCTCTCCTTTGTGCCGCTGTATGTAATCGTGTATTTGTTTCTTAAATATCATAGTGTGCTCCTTATTTACAACTCAACATCCGCATAGGATTTTGAACCATCAGTTTATTTGATAATGACTTGGGCAATTGTGGTAAAATGTAGTCAAAGCAGTATGAAAACCTTGGTTGCTCATAAATCTTAGGTTCAGCCTCAAAGCCATTGAAAAATTGAGCATCGTGGGACAAAAGTATCTGATCTTCATAACCTGCTTTGCAAAGTTCCAAGATACTTTGTGTCTTTTTTGATACGTATTCTTCGGATGTGTTTTTATAGAGCCTGTCAAGTCCG
>JAZQGJ010000084.1:0-8213 GCA_045539995.1 Eubacteriales bacterium | reverse complement strand
ACGCCTTCGGGACGAAGAACGGCGATTTTTCCTCAAATCTGCCTATCCCCTCAAAGCAAAAAGGGGCTGTCTCAAAAATTCATTTGAGACAGCCCCTTTATATATAAAAATCAGTTCCCGCATACGAATTAAAAAAAGCTCTTTTGAATAAGATTTAACAGTATAAAAAAAGAGGGGCATATGATGGAATTCAAGGTGCGAAAAACAAACAGGGCAGAGGCTTTTTCACAAGACGGAATAGTTTTTTTAGAGGTTTTCATTGAGCAAATAGAAGTATCCTCTGATGAAAAGAACGCAAAAAAAATCAATTCTTTTTATTCGCAATTGACAAGCTCAGCCTATGAGTATGCGAAGAAAACGCTTCTTTCAGAGAGCAAGACCGAATACGAGTGTAGCGATGATAGCCGAAAACGCTTTTCCTTTCGTCCGTACAGCTATAAGCTCTATTTTGACGTAAGCGAGGAAAATGAAGAATACATCTCAATAACATGCAAACTTTTCTTTACAAGAAAGGGGAAAATATTGTATGAATACCGAAAAGGACATATATGGAATAAAAAGAACGGATGCCTTATGCCCTTGAGAGCTGTTGTGGGAAAGGAATATAAGAGCATAAGAAAAAGGCTTGTCGAAGAGGAAAAGAAGAGGAATAGCAAAATAGACAGGCATAGCTTCGCCTTAAAAAACGGACTGCTCGTATTCTTCGCAAAATCTCTTGAAAGCGGACGATACAGCATTGTGGAAATCGTATGCCCGACACTAAAAGAAAACAAAGAAAAAGTTGAAGAAAATTGTTGACTGAATAGCTTCGTTGTGCTAAAATATATTGTAGAAAAATTAATCTTGTATGCTTCTGGCAAAAGGAAAAAGAAGGAATGTTAAAAAGATTTTTGGCTTATTACAAGCCCCATAAACTTATTTTTACGCTTGATATGCTGGCGGCTCTTTTTGTGTCGCTTATCGGAATTTTATATCCCATAGTGACGCGAAAAATGCTGAATGAGCTTATTCCCGAAAGACAGTATAAGATGATAGTCATTTTCGGGTGCGCGCTTCTCTCGCTTTACGGTGTCAGAATGCTGCTCAATTATTTCATTCAGTATTACGGTCACGTGATGGGCGTTCGTATGCAGGCGCAGATGCGAAGCGATATGTTCTCTCATCTTGAAAAGCTGCCTTACAGCTTTTATGACAACCATGAAACGGGAAAAATAATGTCGAGAATGACAAACGACCTTATGGATATAAGCGAGCTTGCGCATCACGGCCCCGAAAATATTATAATTTCCTCTATTTCGGTTATAGCCTCGTTTATTTATTTGTCAAGCATAAATATATACCTTACGCTTATTATTTTTGCGTGCGTCCCGTTTTTGTTTATCGTTTCATTGACGTTAAGAAAAAGAATGCGTTCAGCCTTTAAAAAGAGCAGAGAATCCATCGCGCAGATAAACGCGTCTCTTGAAAGCAGTATTTCAGGTATTCGTGTCACAAAGGCGTTCAATAATTCCGAGAAGGAGACAGAAAAGTTTGAAAGCGGAAATAAGTCCTTTATAGATGCGAGAAAAGAAGCGTATAAAGCGATGGGACAGTTTCACTCCGCAAACTCATTTATTACCGACGTCTTTAACGTTATCGTTCTTATTGCGGGAGGACTTTTTCTCTACAACGGAGATATAGGCTTCGGAGATTATTCTGCCTTTATCGTTTCGGTGGGACTCTTTATCACTCCCGTTATGACTCTTATCAACTTTATGGAGCAGTATCAGAGCGGCGTCACGGGCTTTGAGCGATTTATAGAAATTTTGGACGCTGAGCCTGAAAAGGACAGAGAGGGCGCTTTCGATATAGGCGTGGCAGAGGGACACATTGAATTCAAAAACGTAAGCTGCTCATATGATACCGAAAAGGAAGTTCTGAACGGAATAAGCCTTAATATAGAAAAGGGCAAGACATTTGCTCTCGTCGGCCCGTCGGGCGGCGGAAAGACAACCATCTGCCACTTAATACCTCGCTTTTACGATGTCTCTTCAGGTGAAATTTTTATTGACGGAAAAGAAATACGTACCCTCACAAGCGAGTCCTTGCGCCGTAATATAGGCATAGTACAGCAGGACATTTATCTCTTCAACGCCTCAATAAAGGAAAACATTCTCTACGGAAGATTGGACGCGACTGACGAGGAGGTGTATGAGGCTGCCAAGCGCGCAAACATACACGATTATATAATGAGCTTAGAAGACGGATACGATTCGCAGATAGGAGAGAGGGGCGTTCGCCTTTCGGGCGGTCAGAAGCAGCGCCTTTCAATCGCGCGCGTATTTCTGAAAAATCCCCCTATTCTTATTCTCGACGAGGCGACGAGCGCTCTCGATAATACGACAGAAATTCTTATCCAGCAGGCGCTTGACGAGCTTTGCAAGGGCAGAACAACGTTAGTGGTCGCCCACAGGCTTTCCACGATAAAGAACGCTGATGAAATAGCAGTCGTTTCAGAGGGAGAAATTATAGAACAGGGAACTCACGATGAGCTGCTGACAAAAAATGGACTTTATGCCGATTTGTATAAATTGCAATTCCGCGCAAATTCGGTGGAGTAAATAATTGTTTACGTATAAGGAAAGGCTTTGATATGGACGAAAGTAAGCTTATAGAAACTAAAATATCGGGAAAAGACGTATTTTGCGGAAAAATTATGACTGTTCAGCTCGATACCGTCAGACTTCCAAACGGAAAAGAAGCCACGCGCGAGCTCCTCCGTCACAAGGGCGCTGTCTGCATACTTCCCCTGACAGAAAACGGCGAGGTTATTGTAGAAAAACAGTTCAGATATCCCTTAAACCGTGTTCTTCTTGAAATACCTGCGGGAAAACTCGATTTTGTAGGCGAGGATCCGCTTGAGGCTGCAAAGAGAGAGCTGCGCGAGGAGACTGGCATAACTGCAAAAAAGATGACGTATATGGGCGAATATATAGGCTCTCCCGCTATGCTTGACGAGAGGATACATATGTATCTTGCCGAAGATTTTATTTATGGCGAATGTGATTACGACGAGGACGAGTTTATGTCGCTTGACAGAATTCCGCTTGAAAAATTAGTAGAAATGATTTTGAACGGAGAGATTGCCGACGGAAAAACTCAGGCAGCCGTACTTCGCGTGTACCTTATGAAGAATAAGGATAAAATATAATAAAAGAGTATATTTTTTACTGGCAAAAGGGCTATTCTATATTGCTTATCGCTTAATCTTTGCATTAAAAAGGACAGAGAACGTAAAATTCTCTGTCCTTTTCCTGTCTGTAGCTTAATTTTCCCAAAGATTAATAAGTTGCTTGTCTCTTTTTTTCTTTGCGTATTTATAAGCCTTATAAGCTCCACTATTCTCTTTGCTCTCTGCGTAAAATATTACAAGATCGCTTTTGTCTATCATTGCACAATTACGGAAATAAATGTTTTTATACCATCCCTCAAAAGAAGGTATAAGATATATGATTTCTTCATAGTCCTCGCGATTGAAATAACGCACACTTTTGCGTAAATACCTTTCCTGTGATACACAATATATTCGCCTGATTTCAAGTTCGGGCTTTTCGTCTCTAACTTTTGTTACGATTTTGTGGCAGAGATTGTCAAAATCGCCATACCCTCCAAAATAAAAAACACGGTACCCAAGATCTACTGCTTGTAAAATTTTATCAGTAGTCATCGCATATAATCGGTCAGTTATATTAACATCCCGATGCCCAAAAAACGAACAAATCATTTCTTCCATACAAAAAAATAAGGTGTCACCCCTTGCGAGATGACACCGTAGAATACCTCTCGCGTAGTTGTCACACCATCTATAACCTACTTTTCAGCCGATTATTGCGATACCGTATTTCTACCGAAATTAGTATGGCTGAAAAAAGGGGTACAGTATCCCCTTGTAGGTTATTTTTATTATTAAGATGATGTGACATACATATTATACCACGTTCTTTTTTGTTTTTCAATACAGAAAAAAGATTTATTTTAAAATTTAGCGCTTGAAAAAAGACAGAGAACGTAAAATTCTCTGTCCTTTTCCTGTCTGTAGCTTATCTTTATTGTAGCTCATCCTTAGAGCTTGAAAGTTCATTCCAAAGCGTGAAGGCTAAAATAATAATTCCGCCTATAATTTGCAAAAGCGTCATTTGTTCTTTCAGAATAAGAAGCGAAACCAGAACCGCAACGAGAGGATCTATGTAGCTTAAAATTGCGGTCTCCTGTCCCGAAAGTCCCTTCATAGCGGAGAAGTAGACGCAATAGGTAAATCCCGTATGAAACAGTCCGACAAAGAGCAACAAAGAAAATTCGCCGTATGAAACAGAAGAAATATTTATTCCGCTTGTGAGTATAACGTAAGGAAGTAACACTACCGTAGCCGACGCAAACTGTATAAAGGTTTTTTGTATATTGTCCACGCCCTTTACCAGCTTGTTAAGTATAATAACTACGGAATACAGGCAGGCGGCGCCGAGACCAAGCAAAATTCCCACAAAATTGTCGCTTTCGGGATTTATATCAAAGCCCGTTATCAAAATCATACCGATAGACGCCATAAAAAAGCAAACCCAGTGCCTTGTTTTCATCCTTTCCTTGAAAATAACAGGGCAGGCAAGCGTTACTATTACAGGCGCAAAATAATAGCTGAGCGTCGCCACCGATACACTCGTATAGTTGAAGGCTGCAAAAAACAAAAGCCAGTTCACTCCCATAGCGGCGCCCGATAAAATAAGCAGAGGAAGCTCTCTTTTTATATTTGTAAACGTGAATTTCTGCTTTTTTACAAGCAGGTAAAGTCCTATAAGGATAAATGCGAGAATGGCTCTGTATAGCGCTTTTTCTTGCGCTTCAAGAGAAATATTCTTCACAAAAAGACTTATTGTGCCGAATACAAGCATAGAAAAAATCATTTTTATTCGAGAAGCCCTTAAGCCGTTCATAAAAACCCCTTTATAAGAAAAATTTTCGGTCATGCGAAAAAAAGAGGATAAAACCGAATTACGTTCAGGAATAATACAATTATAATTCAGTTGTGACAGAAAGTCAATAATGCAAAGATGATATAAATAAATTTTTTTAATTATATATCATTACGGCTTTAATTTGCATTTAATTAAAGGGATAATATCTTAAGGCGGTGAAAAAAGTGAAGCTTAATATAAAAAAAGAAATTTCATTTCTGCTTTGGTCAATAGGCGCGGGAGTGATATCGGCGCTATCCTTGTGGGTTTTCGTATTCCCCTATGATTTCGTACCCAGTGGAGTAGACGGGATAGCCGTCACCTTACAAGAGCTTACGAAAATAAACGCGGGGTATTTTAATCTCATTATCAACGCGATATTACTTGTGATCGCTTGGTTTTTTATTAACAAGAGATACGTTATATTCACGTCTTTTTTTACCTTTACCTCTTCTTTTTTGTGCATAGCCTTCGAGAGAATAGGCTTTTATCAGTATGAAAATCAGTCAAACGCTATGGTCAGCGCGTTATTCGCGGGAATTCTCGGTGGCGTCAGCATAGGTCTTATGCTTCGTCAAAGGGCTTCAAGCGGTGGGCTTGATATAGTTGCGACAATGATTCAAAGGAAAAAGAGTCATATAAGAATCGAGAGGGTAATCAGCCTTTTGAGCTATATGATTGTGACAAGCTCTATATTTATTTATAAGGACCTCAACTGTATTTTGCTTTCAGCCATACAAATTTTCAGCACGGAAATGACCGTGAAGGCAATTCTTAAGGATACGAGAAACGCTCTTGAGGTCAAAATAGTTACAGACGAGACCGAAAGCATAAAGGAGGATATTCTTTGGAATTTAAATCATTCGGCTACCGTGCTTGAGGGATATGGCTTATATTCGGGAGAAAAGAAAAAATTCCTTATAGTAGTTATAAGCATAAGACAGCTAAGCGACCTTTTGAAAATACTAAAAAAGCACCCCCTTGCGTTTGTGTATTATTCCGACGTTATGGGGGTATACGGGCGCTTTGACAGATAATTAGATTAGTTTTACAGAGTGGATTTTCATCCCTTGTTTTGAACAAATTTATCCTTTAGGTCAGAGCAGATTTTGTAAAAAATGTCGAACTTTTTCATCTTTTCACATTTATATTGACAAGTGAGCTTTTTTCAATTATACTATAAAATAGAAGAATTTGCGAAATTTTATACTATTTTTATATATTCAGGAGAAAAAAGAATGGATGTTTTAGGTCTTTTATGCGGTCTTGCGCTGTTTCTTTACGGCATGGACGCCATGGGCGCAGGTCTAAAAAAAAGCGCAGGTGGAAAGCTTAAAGTAATTTTAGGAAAGCTTACCTCAAGCAAATTCAAGGGCTTCTTGCTCGGTCTCGGCGTTACCGCCATTATTCAGTCGTCATCTGCTACGACGGTTATGGTAGTCGGCTTTGTAAACTCGGGCACAATGCTTCTTTCTCAGGCTATAAGCGTCATTATGGGCGCTAACGTTGGCACGGCTGTCACCGCTTGGCTTACAGCCTTGAACGGCATTGAGGGTGGCGCGAACGCTACTGCCATGCTAAGCTATCTGAAGCCTGACTACTGGATGCCTATACTCGCTCTCATAGGTATTTGCCTTATTATGTTTGCAAAAAAGGATAAGAATAAAAATATAGGTACTATTCTTATGGGCTTTGCCGTGCTTATGGTGGGTATGACTCTTATGTCAGACGCAGTTTCCGGACTTAAGAATAACGAGAGCTTTACTCAGCTTCTCGTTTTGTTTAAAAACCCCATTTTAGGCGTGCTTGCGGGAACCGTGCTTACTGCCATAGTTCAGTCCTCTTCGGCATCTATAGGTATCTTGCAGGCTCTCTCCGTAACGGGCGCTATCTCCTACGCTACGGCAATTCCGATAGTTTTAGGTCAGAACATAGGTACCTGCGTTACCGCTATGATATCCTCTATCAGCGCTAACAAAAACGGAAAGAGAACGGCCGTCGCGCATCTTTACTTCAACGTTATCGGCGTTGCATTCTGGCTCTCAATGTACTATCTCTTGGGCTGGATATTCCGTATGACGGGAATAATAGATATATTCGAAATAGCAAATGCAAACACAATAAATATGTGGGGCATAGCCTCAGTCCATACCATTTTCAAGCTGTTGGCGGTAGGTCTTATGTGGCCCTTTACCAAGCTTCTTGAGAAGCTTGCAAATGCTACAGTCAAGGGCGACGATAAGAAGGGCGACAAATACACCGCGCTCCTCGATGAGCGTTGGCTTGATACGCCCACTGTAGCTATCGAAAACGCAAGAGTCGTAGCTTGTAAAATGAGCGAGATTTCGATAGGCTCATTCCGCAAGGCCATAGAGCTTTTTGATAAATACGATCCCAAGGTAATGGAGGAAATAAGAGCAGAAGAAGAAAAGGTCGATATTTATGAGGACACGCTCGGCTCCTATCTCGTCAAAGTATCGGCGAAGCCTATGCCCGAAAGCGAAAGCGCAGACGTAACGAAAATTCTTCACATGATAGGCGACTTTGAGCGAATTTCTGACCATGCTATAAACGTAATAGAGTCTGTCGATGAGATGAGAGATAAAAACGTGGCGTTCTCCGAATACGGAAGCGCCGACCTCAAGGTTTTGTGCGAAGCTGTAAATGAAGTGCTTCAATTGACCGAGGAGGCGTTTGTAAATTCCGACTTCCGTAAGGCGTCGCTCGTAGAGCCTCTTGAGCAGGTAATTGATGACCTCAGGGATCAGATAAAGCTGCGCCACACAATAAGACTGCAGAAGAGCCTTTGCACGATAGAGCACGGATTTATTTTGTCGGATATTCTTACAAATCTTGAGCGCGTTGCCGACCACTGCTCGAATATTGCGGGCTGTCTTATAGAAATGTCTCAGAATGAAAAGCTCGACATACACAGTTATCTGCACGATATAAAGGAAACAGATGAAGCCTTTGCCGAAAATCAAAGAATGTATGCGAAGAAATATGCTTTGCCTACAGTATTTATGGAAGAGCAATAAAAATATGTATAATCAAGCAATTGGGTTTTTGCCCGATTGCTTGATTTTTTTGTAATAGCCAACATTTTCAAAGAAAAGGTTGGCGTGAAAACCACCAGCGATGCTGGTGGTTCTAAAAAGCTTTAGCTATGAGTAGAAAAAATATCCTCCTTTTGCTATAATAAGTGTAGGTTCGCCAACCGCACAA
>JAZQGJ010000083.1:0-9997 GCA_045539995.1 Eubacteriales bacterium | reverse complement strand
CACTTATTATAGCAAAAGGAGGATATTTTTTCTACTCATAGCTAAAGCTTTTTAGAACCACCAGCATCGCTGGTGGTTTTCACGCCAACCTTTTCTTTGAAAATGTTGGCTATTACAATAAAAAAACTTCCGTTTTTCACGGAAGTTTTTTTATTTTTTCGCCATTTAAAATAGCCTCTTTTAGATGTTCGCCCTCATATTTTAATTTTAGTGAGAAGAATGGAGCGTTTTCGTTCAGTAGCCTGAAAAAGATTTTATCCCCCTCCCATATCGGAAGAGAAGCGATTTTGCTCTTTTCCACCCAGACAGGCTCGCCCTCGTCACAGGGCAAGACCTCGCCGACAAAATCTGACGCTGTGAACAGATGCATATATTCAGTCGGGTATTTGTCCGAAACAAAGGTGATTATTCCTCTGTAAGAATAGGACAAAAGCGTAATTCCGACCTCTTCCTTGACTTCGCGAAGCAGGCAGTCCTCAGGTGATTCTCCCTCTTCGAATTTTCCGCCAATTCCCACCCATTTGTCGTGGTTTACGTCATTTTTCTTTTTCGTTCTGTGAAGCATCAAATAAGAGCCGTCTTTTTCAATATAACATAAGGTAGTGTTAAGCATAACTGATCATCACTTCTTGAAAATGTAATTTTTGTGTTTAGATATAACGAAAAACAAAATCATTCCCAAAACTCCGCACGAAATTATCTCTCCGAGCAGCACAGATATTAAATGCACGTAGTACGCTTCCCTTAATCCGTATACGTATATAAGCACGAAGGGGACGATGATAGAATTTGAAATAATGTTCGGCAGAGGCGAGAGCCATTTGCTTTTCTTCCTTAAAAGATAAGAAAATATAGCGCCGATAAGCGTCGCAATGCTTCCGAATACAATATCCCATATAGCGCAGCCTGTAAGCAGATTAGCGAGTATGCAACCGACGAACAATCCGGGAATAGCCGCAGGAGTGAAAAAGGGAAGAATGGCGAGCGATTCTGAAAGCCTCACTTGAATTGCGCCGTTTGCCAAGCCGAAAGCGTGGGCGGTATATGTCAAAATTACATATAATGCGGCAATCATCGCGCTTGTCGTGAGGCTTCGAATTTTTTTTGAATGCATAGAAAAATCTCCTTTAGTTTTGTTTTAGGTGAGGAAGGTCTCGAACTCACCGAATATTTACGTCAATAAATTTCCAAAATTAAGAACGTCCAGCAATATACCGAACACAACTCCTATAAGGTAAAGAACTCCCATAATCGTCAGGTTTTCTTTTATATGACTGTTTGAGCGGAAAAGCACCAATATTCCCACTCCCGCGCCTACAAGAAGTCCTGACATCATAGCGCCTGCGGAAATTGCGCCCTTTATGTAAAGCTCAGTAATGATTACCGAGGCAGCGCAGTTCGGAATCAAGCCTATGACTCCCGCGATAAGCTGTCCTGCAATGGGCTTTCCTATAACGAGCGAAGCCAGCTTGTCCTCGCCCACAAAATGAATAAATATATTCAAAACAAACGTGACAACAAAAATGAATAGAAAAACGTGAAGCGTGTGATGCAAAGAGGAACGGAAGATTCCTTTCTCGCACTGACAATGCTCATGATTGCAGAAATCTTCTATATCGCCGTTGTTATCAAGCGTTTGACGGAAAATCAAATCAACGATAAAGCCGCCAATTACCGCAATTATAAATTTTGTAAGAAGAATTATCAGAATGCTTGGAAGAGGAAATCTGTTTGAAATCATAACTGGCAGCATTTCGTCGGACGTAGAGAGAAATACTGCGACAAGTGTTCCGATAGTGATAATTTTTCCCGCATAAAAAGAGCTTGCAAGAGCTGAAAAACCACACTGAGGAATGATTCCGACAAAGGAACCGATAAAGGGCCCCAATTTCCCTGACCTTTGTATAGCTTTTGCCATTTTGCCGCTTGCCTTATGCTCTATAAGCTCCATAATCAAGTATGAAATAAAAAGAAAGGGCAAAATGTGAATAGTATCTGCCGCAGAGTGTAAAAGCAAATGGGGAAGCGCCAGAACAATCTCTTGCGCAGAATTTATAAATTCAGACATAAAAAATTCCTTTGATTTATTGAGAGTAACAGTAATATATTAATACTTTTTTGCCTGTTTGTCAAGATTTTATCTCAAAATTCATTGATATTTTCATAAATATATGATATTATTAGTATATAAAATCAATAAATGGTGAAAAAATGAAAAGCAATATCCCTTTAGAATTTAAAATGAAATTGCCTCAATATATTTTGAGCCTGATCGACTTGTTGAATTCAAGTGGATACGAGGCTTTTGTGGTGGGCGGATGCGTGCGTGATTACGCGATGGGCAGAATTCCAAGTGATTTTGATATGACGACGAATGCCACGCCATCCGAAATGATGACTGTTTTCAACGGATATAAGGTGCTGGAAACAGGCATAAAGCACGGCACCTTGACAGTGATATCGGAGAGCGTTCCTGTTGAAATCACGACCTACAGAGTGGACGGAGAGTATCAAGATCAAAGACACCCCGAAAAAGTCTATTTTACACGCAATTTAAGAGAAGACGTCTCAAGAAGAGATTTCACAGTAAACGCTATGGCTTATAACGATAAAGCAGGCTTAGTGGATTTTTACGGTGGCTTGAACGATATAGAAAAAAAGCATATAGTTGCAGTAGGTGATCCCGACAAGAGATTCAAAGAGGACGCGTTAAGAATTATACGGGCGCTGCGTTTTGCCTCAACACTCGGCTTTGATATAGAAGAAAACACGGCGTCTGCCGCAAGAAACAATGCAAAATTACTGACAAATATTTCGGCAGAAAGAATAAACGTAGAGTTAAAAAAGCTTTTGACAGGAAAAAATGCGATAAAGATTCTGACCGAATATTCCGATATTCTCGCCTGTGTCTCAGAAGAAATGTTTTCTTCTTGTGAACAAAAGCTCAAAAAGCTGTCGGACACGCCGAGTGAAGTAAACGTCTTTTTTGCGTTTTTGCTAAGCGGCGTCGCGTCGGTCAGAGCGAATGAAATTTTGTCTCGGCTTAAATTTTCAAATTTAGAAAAAAAAGAAATAATGGAATTATTACGTCTCCAGTCCAAAGCTTTCCCGAAAAACAAAGTTGAATTGAAGAAAATGATTTCAGAGACCGATATGAATCTTGTCCCGAAATATTTGGCTCTTTCGTCAATGAATGGAAAAGATGTTTCTTCTGCCGTGAAATATTATACGGAAATTTGCGAAAATCGAGAATGTATTTATATCTCTGACCTTAAAATAAACGGAGACGATATTTCGCAAATAGGTGTTATGCGAGGAGAGAAAATAGGCGAGATCTTAAAAAAGCTTCTTTTTGCGGTGATGAACGAAGAGCTACAGAACGAAAGAGAAGCGCTTCTCAAATTTGCGAAGAAACTTTTTCTTGATAATTCGAATTAATATAGCAGAACAGGATTGCCATTTGAATCTGCAACGAAATTTCCTCTTGACAAATTATTACCTTTTGGTGTATAATGGTTGCGAAGCACTGTACTTTGCCGTTTCGGTTGAGTCTGCACACTTGAGGTTGTGTAGAATGCCGCCGTTGCCAAAGTTGGTGCTTTGTACATTGTATGCCCTATTAAATCACTCGGTAGATTTTTGCCGAGTGATTTTGTTATTTCTTAGGCAAACAATGTATATCCGTTTACTTCATACGAGGTAATTATTGAAGGAGTTCCTCGCATAGTCTTTGAGGCTATCATAACATAAAAAACGGTTACAGAACACCCATTCGGTAAGCTGTACCCGTTTTTTATTTTTAAACTTATTTAGAATGCATATATTTGTTCGGAGACACGCCAAACATCTTTTTGAATTCGCGCGAAAAGTGACACGGCTCGGAATATCCGCAAAGCTCGCCCACCTCTGATACCTCAAACTGCTCGGATGCGAGAAGACGCTTTGCGTGCATCATACGTTTTCGGATAATGTATTCCTTCGGGGACGTGCCGAAAACGGTTGAGAATATTTTGCGAAAATAAACCTCGCTTATTCCGCATTGCTCTGACAAGGTCTTTATGGATAAATTGCAGTCGGTAAAATTTTGTTCAAGAAAATCAATTGCGGGAGCAATCAGCCTTTGGCGTGAAGAGGGAGTATATTGCTGCCTGTTTTTGTCTTGTATCTTATAGATGCCGTCGTAGAGCGCGCGCAACGCCGCGACTTTACGCAAAGGCGAGTCGCTTTTCCATTCATTACAGGCTGCTTTGAAGGATTTCAGCAGCTTTTCGTAATTGGGTAAATGAACGGTGAAGGGCTCGTCGTCAATATCAGCTTCAAAATTGATAGCATAGCACCCGCCTGCCTTAACGTTTTTTACACAGTATGAGGAGTTTTTGGGCAGATAGAAAAAATCGCCACCCTTGGTGTGCATAATTCTTCCATCTGAAAAAATATATTCCTTCTCCGAGTCGCTGTCATTTAAAACAAAGCCGTGAAAGGGACGGTTGTGATGAACGTTCTTTCCCGAATTAGGATAAACGTATACTGCTAACGCAACGCGCGATATGATGATGCCATTCCAAGCATTATTCATAATAATCACCTCGGTTTTATTGTATCATACTGTTTCGATTTTGTCAAGTGTTTTGGTTTTATCATTTACTTATGCTATGATAATTGCTATAATATTATCGGAGGTGTTAGTATGGAATACATCAAACAAAAAGATTACGATTACATTATCAACAAATACCACGATACAAAAAAGCCCTTTGACCATTTTAATCGCTTTGTCAGACATGACGAAATTTTCGATCCTTCCACAGGACTTGATTCCGAGACTATCAAGAAAGAAATTTTTCGTTTAGACGGCGCTATGGCGACGCTCTCGCACCCCGTTCGTAAGGCAAAAGCGCTTGAATATGTTTTGAAAAACACAAGAATATCTTGTGACCCCCGCGATATTTATCCTGCTATAAATATGTCGGACAGACCTGTGTATATGACACTTTCTCTTATGTGGAAAGACGAGGTTTTCAGAGATTTTATACCCGAGATTGGAAAACGTCGTTCATTTTTGGAAAACAACGGAATTATAACTATCTGGCCCGACTATGCTCATACTGTTCCTGTGTGGGATAGAGTTTTTGCGCTTGGATTTAAGGGGCTTCTCGATGAAAGCGAGCGCGCTCGCCTCGGCAGAAGCTTGAACGAGGAAGAAGAAGCCTTCTTTGAGGGAATTAAGATTACCTACGAAGCTATTATTGATTTTGTCGGCAGACTTGCCGCACTCGCAGAAAAGACCGAGGGCTCTGAAAAAATGGCGAAGGCGTTGAAGAATATTCAGTATTCCGCTCCAAGCACGTTTTATGAGGCTACCTTGCTTTCATATATTTACTTTATGGTTTCAGAGCACGTAGACGTAATGCAGGTTCGTTCTCTTTCGAATTTTGACCGTCTGTATTATCCCTTATATAAGAACGATCTTGAAAACGGCGTAAGCGAGGAAGAAATAAGGAAAACTCTTGCGTACTTCTTCTTGCAATTCACCTCTATCGGAAATTATTACAATCAGCCCGTATTTCTCGGAGGCGAAAAC
This sequence comes from Eubacteriales bacterium, assembly GCA_045539995.1. GTDB lineage: Bacteria > Bacillota > Clostridia > Oscillospirales > CAG-272 > UBA1740. Next base: position 4,416 of record JAZQGJ010000083.1, on the reverse strand, counting down.
GCTGACGGTTCCACGGTTATCAACGAGCTGTCATATCTGTTCTTGGACGTATACGATAAAATGCAAATTTATAATCCCAAGGTTCAAATTAAGGTCTGCAAAAGCACGCCAAAGGATTTCTTGATGAAGGCCTTGGATATGATTCGCCGTAACCACAACTCCATTGTTCTCGTAAATGATGATACAATTCGTCGCGCGCTGGTAAAAGCGGGTGCGACTGAGGAGGAGGCGCGTCTTTGTGACGTAAAAGGCTGCTACGAATATGCACCTCAGGGCGCTAATGAGAGCGCGATGCAGGTTTATTTTAACCTTCTTAAGCCTTTGGAGTTTGCGCTACACGAGGGACGTGACGGCGTAAAGGGCGTCACTTTGGGATTTGAGAGCCCTAAAGCCGAAGATTATGCAAACTTTGATGAGTTTTACAGCGAATATAAGAAGCATCTCGTTCACATGATAGAAGAGGCTATATATGTCGCAAACGGATATGAGCAATATCTGGAATATATCAGCCCTCAGTCGTTGATTTCCGCAACAATTCCCACAGCTTTAGAAAGGGCGAGGGATTATATGCGCGGTGGAGGAACGTATAATACCGGCATCATTCAGTTCGGATTTCTTGCCGATGCAGCAGACTCGTTGACGGCTATCAAAAAATACGTCTTTGACGGCGGCTATTTAACGTTAGGTGAGCTGCGCGATATACTCGACAAGAATTTTGAGGGACATGACGATTTGCGTATCAAGCTCCTTTCTGATCGCGATAAATACGGTAATAATAAGCCGTTGCCCGACTTCTTTGCAAAAGATATTGTAGAATTTCTCTGTTCAGAGACTTGCGGCAGACCGACTTCAAAGGAACGAGGTGGAAGTTGGAATCTCAGCTTCCACGTCGCGCGCATGTCATATACTAAGGCCCCGCTTACGGCTGCCTCGCCAAACGGTAGAAGAAAGGGAGAGGAGCTTTCCAAAAACATTTCCGCATCTATCGGAATGAACCGAGAAGGCGCAACTGCCGCTATCCTTTCGGCTACAAAAATAGATGCAACCGCATTTACATCCGACGCCGCGCTTGATCTTGGATTATTGCCGTCTGCCGTTTCGGGAGATGACGGACTTGAAGCGATGTATGGTCTTTTAATGACGTTTTGCCAGAGAGGTGGTCACGCTTTGCATATCAACGTATTTGATGCCAACACTCTGCGCGAAGCGCAAGCAAATCCCGAAAAATACAAGGATCTGCAAATTCGTGTTTGCGGCTGGAACGTGCTTTGGAACAATATCAACAGAGCAGAACAAGATGCGTTTATCCGTCAGGCTGAGGCGCTTGTATGACGGCAAACGTATTTGAAATTAAACGCTTTGCCGTTCACGACGGTGACGGTATACGCACTACGGTTTTCTTTAAGGGCTGCCCCTTACGCTGCATTTGGTGTCACAACCCTGAGGGAATTTCTTCAGAGGTACAGGTGGCATTTTACCGTCATAAATGTATAAGCTGCGGCAGATGCCAAAATGATGGCTTCACTGTAGACAACTGTCTTGGAGAAGCGCGTGTTCAATACGGTAAAGAAATGACGCTGGAAGAACTGATGCAGAAGCTTTTGGAGGACAGGGAATTCTATGAAAATTCGGGAGGTGGCGTAACTCTTTCGGGAGGCGAGTGTCTTGTGCAGGCCGACTTCTGCGCTGCGCTTTTATCTGAGCTGAAAAAGGAAGGCATCAATACTGCTGTTGATACCTGTGGCTTTGTCTCGAAAGCGACTCTCGATAAAGTCATACCCGTAACCGACGTCTTCCTCTATGACTTAAAGGCGTATGACGAGGACGTACATATAAAATGTACGGGACAGTCAAACAAGATTATTTTAGATAATCTCAGATATCTCGACAGTCAGGAAAAGGACGTGGAAATCCGTATCCCCTACGTTCCCGAGTATAACGACGATCAAATAGAAAAAATCGCAGTATTTCTGTCATCTCTCAAGCATATCACCAAGGTTCGCGTTTTGCCATATCACAATTTTGCCCGTTCAAAATATGAGGCGTTAAATATGGAAAATAAAATGCCAGAGCGCTTGCCAAGTTCCGACGAGATAGAAAAAGCAAAAGAAACTATTGTCAGAATTGCGAAAAAGCCATGCATATAATGTGTTAACGGTATAACGCGAACACAAGAGAAAAAAGCCAAGTCGTAAGACTTGGCTTTTTGTGCCTTTGTAAGCAAATCAAGATTGAGGTGCTATAACGGAAATTTTTATATCTCCCGTGTCGGTCTTAATTTCGCAACGAGTGCCTGTAACTGTGCTCGGAACGTTTACACGGCCCGTGTCGGTTTCAGTTATAAACACCTTTTCCGAAAGCAGTGTTCCTATGACGTCACCCGTGTCTGTTTCTACGAAAATCTCGGTGGCGTCACACTCTTCAAGCTTTACGTCTCCGGTGTCTCTTTCAATAGAAAACTTTTCGGAAGCGATAACGTCCGTCAGAGTAATATCCCCCGTGCTTCCGCTTGAGATAAGATTTTTACATCTGACGTTTGTCAGGCACACTTTACCCGTTGATACACGCACCGAAAGATCATCCTCGCAGACAGTGTCAGAAACGGTCAGCTTTCCTGTTGTAACCGAAAGGTCAATTTTGCGGGCAGATAAATTTTCAATGCGTATATCTCCCGTGCTCGTTTTAATTTTTATATCTTCTGAGGCAGAAGCTGAAAAACTGACGTCACCTGTGCTTAGCGATATAAGAACGTTTTCAAATGTAAAGCTCGAGGGTATTTCAATATCTCCTGTGCTTTCGTCAATGGAGAGCGCGGCATATTCTGCTTTCGGCAGAGAAACAGTTATACTCGGCTTTTCGAAATTTATGCCTATATATTCATACCATTTTCTCGTATCGTCGAGCTTTATTATAAGTGCGCCGTCCTTGACATATGCCGAATACTTCATTTTTATATGATCGTAGCACGTAACCGAGCATTCAGAGTTTTCACTTGGAACAAAACGAATGTCTGCAGTATTCGTGTCAAGAGAAATGGAAGAGAAGTCATCGGTTATGTTAAAAATATTTGTTTCGTATTTATTCGTCGATAGTTTTGTAAAATCCCATTTCATCATTGACATCGCGCCTCCCAAAATAATAATTCCTAACAACGTAAGAGAAAGAGCTATAATTAGCCATATTTTTGTTGCTCTGTTCATTATGCGTTCTCCTTTCCGATAAAGCATTTTTTTACACCTAAAGCAATCCTTTTTGTAAGACGGCAGGTTCCTTTCGTCGCAGCCTTGCAACCGAAGAATGCAAAAATCGATACTCCTGCGCAGAAAATGCCTGTTCCTATCATAGCAATTCCTGAAATGGAATTACCCGTAGAGGAAAAAACAATTCCGCCGACAGTAACACCAATAGCGCAGCCAAGCAGAGAAGTGAAAATTGCCCATAGTAAAATAAGAACCGACCATATCACCGCGTAAAGAGAGAGAATTACGGCAAACGCGGCAATAGCCAAAGAAAGCCATATGGGTGAGCCGAGAGCCAGAAGCGTAATTTCCAATGCCTTTAGCCTTCTTTTCGGTTTTATTCGTTCCTTCGCTATTTTTGAAAAGGGAATATCGGCAATGATTTGCTTTGCTATTTCAGCGGCAGTACCGATATCCGAAATTGCTTCTTCTTCAGAAAGTCCTTCTTCTGTTCGGTCATCAATCATCTCACAATAAAAGTTGAGACGTTCTTCTATATCCTGCTCAGGTAATCCTGAAAGCCTGCTTCGAAGCTCGGTAATAAATTCTTGCTTTGTCATTTTATGTCATCCTCCCTCGTTACAAATTTGTAAATTGACATAACCTCGCGCCATTCGTTTTTAAACTCTTCAATACGCTCAAGTCCCGACTTGGTAATGTGGTAATATTTGCGAAGCCTTCCGTCGTGTTCAGAGCTTCTTACAGTAAGCATTTTAGCCGTTTCCAAGCGTTTCAGTATTGTATATAGCGTAGACTCCGACATTTCGACATACGGCTTCATATCCTTGATGATTTTATAGCCGTATGAATCCTCGTTTTTTATTGCGGTAAGAACGCAAATGTCGAGCAGCCCTCGCTTTAATTGAATATCCATACATACTCCTCCTTACATAATACATCATATCACGAAGTATTGCGTTTGTCAAGGGCTTTTAAAAAAATTCATTTAAGCAAAAAGAGAGAATATTTGATTGTTTACACTAATGAGCTTTACTTTGTAGAGATTTTGTGATATAATTATTTCGTTGATAAAGAAGAATTTGAAAGGGCTATACCCAATGGAAAGCAAAGCATTTATTAAATACATATCGGCATTATTGCTGTTTGGTCTTAACGGAATAGTGGCGAGTCATATAACATTGAATAGTTATGAAATCGTGTTTTTGCGAACACTAAT
>JAZQGJ010000082.1:0-43064 GCA_045539995.1 Eubacteriales bacterium | reverse complement strand
CGCACCTCTCGTCGAATAAAATTTCGAAGGATTTGGGTGATGCGAAACGAAGATAAGTGTGGACTTTTCAAGGCGAGCAGCGCCAAAAGACACGGAATTTTATCGCCGAGAGGCTTATAGTTCGAGTTCGCTTAGGCTACTCCATACGCCGAGAGGAAGCGAACGGCGATAAAAGAAGCCCATAAAATGAAGAAATCCGCAGGATTTCAACCTTAAAAAATTATTTTTTCGCAGACTTAATTCTCCCGATGGGATTTCCCCGTTTTTTATTAAAAAGGTCGGGCTTCTTTGGTTTTCCCAATGTGAAGTTGGGGCGCGCAGATTCAGAGCAGAAATCGTCGCTCGCGCCCGAAGGCGTATCTCATACGTCGAGAGGAAGCGAACGGCGATAGCAAACAAAAATATAACTCTTTGGAAGAAAAACGAAGTTTTTCAACTATAAATTCAAATAAGTTTTTACAATGAAAAAGAGATGCTATACGAAATAACATCTCTTTTATTATGTTTGTTTTTTTGTTTGCGATTATGCCTGAATATGAAGCCCCTTCATCGAGGGAGTTGGCCTATAACCTTACCACAGCAGGAGAGCGTTTTGAAGCGCGAAAGCGGAATGTCCTCATAGCTCGGATTAAGAGAGCGCAGACAGTCGCCCATAAAGCGCTTGAAGTAGCCCTCGCCGTCCCCTATAAAGATACCAAGCTCGCCGCGCTCGACAGACGCCTGACTTTTAACGAGCAGAATTTCCCCGTCCGAGAAGGTCGGCTCCATACTGTTGCCGCTTATCCTCAAAGCAAAGTCTGCCTGCGACGTTGTTTTTGTGAGCTTTATCTCAAGAGTTTCTGCATTGTCGCTGTCGAGGAAAACACCGAGACCTGCCGAAACGGGAAGGTCGAAAAGAGGGAGAATGCGGGAGTGAGCATCGGAGCTTACAGTATTCGTCTTGGAGAAGGACGCGCCCACGAGTCCCGAAGCAGACTGGTCTGAGAAATGAAGAATTTTCGCGCTTGAGGCTTCTGACCTTGAGTGCGCCGCTTGGTTATCCGATTTGAGCTGAAGCCTTTCCGCTTCCTTTGAAAGAACCAGAGAAACAAGCTCTTTTCCGTGAGAATCAAGCTGACGGAAATCTCTTATAAAGCTCTTTTCCTCTTCGGAAAGCGATTGATTTACGAACTCGCCCTCACCGTCTATTAAATAGCTTATGGGACAGTCGAGCGCGGTAGCTATCGCTATGACCACGTCCAGCTTGGGGTTAGCCGCGTCGTTCGACAAAATTTTATTGATGGTACTGAAGGGAATGCCCGAGCGACTGCTCAATTTCTCGTTCGTTATTCCTTTCTCGTTTTTTACTTTCTTTACCTGTTCGGAAAAATTCATCGCTTTTCTCCCTTTTTTAAATCGGTTTCGTGTTCTTTTCGGAAGCTTGTAAATTTTAAACAGCTCGCTTTTACGTCTATATTGTAGCACAAAAAAATCGGTTTGTAAATACTTTTTGGATAAAAAAATCAAAAAAATTATAAAAAATGATAAAAATTTCAAAAAAACTATTGACAAAATGGAAAAATTGTGCTATCATTTATCCAGAAATGGAAAAAACATTCCTCGATGAGAAAAAACGGAGGCAATTATGGATAGATATAATGGGCGTACAAATAAAATGAACGGAACGGCAGCGGAATGTGTTGCCGCTCGCAAAACTGAAGCGGCAAGAGCGGCTGAGGCAGGATACCGCGACTATTTTGCAGAAGCTCTCGCGTTTGTGTGTCGCGTGCTGTCGCATTACGCTTTTCGCTTCGCTTTTTCTGCCGTGGGCTTTATTTCCGTGCTTGTTTTCACTCTCGGAATAGCGGGTGGAATTCAGCTTGAAGCGCTCTCGCTTGCCTGCGGCATTCCGATGTGCGTTATGCTGCTCTGTATTCTGGGATTTCTTAACAAGGCGAGAAAATAAATAAAAAATTAAAGATGGGGAAAGACGGAAATGAAGGTAGCAATTGTAGGATCAAGGTCCCTGACCGTTACGGATTTGGGAAAGTATCTGCCCGAGGGGTGCGATGAAATAGTGTCGGGCGGCGCGAGGGGAATAGACACCTGCGCCGAGGAATATGCGAAAAAGCACGGTTTGAAATTTACTGTTTTTCTGCCCGAATACGAGAAGTACGGCAAGGTAGCCCCCTTAAAGCGAAACGACCAGATAGCAGACTATGCTGACGAGGGAATAGCCTTTTGGGACGGCGAGTCCCGCGGCACGGTATATACTATAAGGCGTTTCCAAAGTCTTGGGAAAAAGATAAAGATATTAAAGAGCGTGAAAAGGTTTGGCATATTTCCGACTTGGCGTTAAGGCTTTTTTGAGGATTTTCGGTTTTTCTCAAGGCTCGCTTCGAGTTTTGTTAACATGTTATTTTTGCTTTGTTAAAAAACGGGTGCTAAAATAAAACTAAATAAGGGAGTAGTCAGCGCGAAGCGCGCCGAAGCCAACATCTCGGATTTTTCCCGGCTCGGCTTAATTGACGAGACTTATCTGCTTTTTTGCGGATAGGTCTCTTTTTTATAAAAACCGTCTTTTTTATAAAGTGTGATGCTTTTTATAAACTGTGATGCTTTTTATAAATCGTGTCACTCTTTATAAAGCGCGTCCTTTTAAAGACGGCGCTGAAAAAGCGACGCCCGCTTCGTTATCCGAAGAAAGAAAAGGCGACTAAATTCCCGATTTTAGAGTAATAATAGCTACGTAAAGGGGAGGCTTATATGCTTGAGAAAAATTGGGTGAGGGCTTTGTTTCGGCAGAGGGTGTTGGTTATTACGCTGATTTTAGCGCAGCTCGCCGCGATAATTTATTTTAGTGCGAGTCGCGGAATGACCTCAAGGGTCATTCGGATATCTATCGACGTCATAAGCGTGCTTGTGAGCGTTTTCGTAATAACGAGCAAAAATTCAATTTCGGCGTATAAGCTGCTTTGGGTTTTCGTTATACTGATGTTTCCCCTGTTCGGCTGCATATTTTATCTTTTGTTTTATATACAGACGTCAAACCGAGGTATGAGAAAGCATTCTGCGCTGCTTGAAGCTAAGACGAAGGACGCGCTCGCCCTTTCACGCTCGGCGCTTGAGTCTGAGTCGGGCTCTGACGAATATACGCGTACAATGCGCTATCTTGAGACCTTTGCTGGCTTTCCCGTCTATAAAAATACCGAGACGAAGTATTTAAGTCCCGGCGAAGAAATGTTCAAGTCATTTTTAAATCAGCTTTCACAGGCAGAGCATTACATTTTTCTCGAATATTTTATTATACAAGAGGGCGTAATGTGGGATTCCGTGCTCGATATCCTGAAAAAGAAGGCGGCAAGCGGCGTTACGGTGCGAGTTTTGTATGACGATATCGGGTGCTTTATGCTGCTTCCCTCAGATTATCCGAAAATTCTTAAAAATTACGGCATAGAATGCGCGGTTTTCAATCCGTTCAGACCGTTTCTGACAATACGCCAGAACAATCGCGACCACCGAAAAATCGCCTGTATTGACGGCAAGGTAGCCTTTATGGGTGGGATAAATTTATCCGACGAATATATAAACGCAAAGCAACGCTTCGGGCATTGGAAGGACGCGTCGGTTATGCTTAAGGGGGAAGCAGCCTGGAGTGTTTCGGTAATGTTTCTTTCCATGTGGGAGCTTACCACCAAAAAAAGCGAGGACTTTAAAAAGTATTATCCAAGCGAAAGCACCCCTGCCGCCCCTGCCCAAAGGCTCGGAAACGGATACGTGCAGCCCTACAGCGACAGCCCATTAGATAACGAGAACGTCGCAGAGCAGGTCTATTTGCAAATTATACAGAACGCAAAAAAATACGTATATATCAATACTCCCTATCTTATAATCGACGAGCTTATGACGTCGGCGCTCTGCCTCGCCGCCAAAAGCGGGGTAGACGTGCGCATAGCGACGCCTCACATAGCCGACAAAAAGCTGGTTCACATGACCACGCGCTCTTATTACCGAGCGCTTATTGCGTCGGGTGTCAAAATCTACGAATACACGAACGGCTTCATTCACTCAAAGACCTTTGCGTCAGATGACCGAGTCGCGACGGTAGGCAGCGTCAACCTCGATTTTCGCAGCCTCTATCTGCATTTTGAGTGCGGCGTGTTTATGCGCGACACCGACGCAGTTGCCGAGATAAAGGAGGATTTTTTGAGAACGCTCGACGTCTGTACGCCCGTCACTGAAAATGATTGCAAGGGTGGAATGCTCAAATACGCCTTACAGAATCTCCTCAGATTTTTCGCGCCGCTTATGTGATTTCAGGCACCAAAGGTTTTATACACAACAAGGAGAAAGCAATGAGTAAAGAAAAGTACACGATAGATTTTACCAAAGTAAATTACTACTTGGAAATGCATGCTGTAATTTGGCACGCTCTTGATTTTCCCGATTACTACGGCTGTAATTGGGATGCGTTTTGGGATTGCTTGACCGATATGTACGGAGACCCTATCCATATAGAAATCATCGGACTTGATGTAATAGAAAGAAAATTTGGAGACGCTGCAAAGAAGATGATTGAGATATTGACGCGATTTAAGCATTTTAATGACGATTTGTTTTCTGACAGCATTAAAATCGAGATAGTCCGCGAAGGCGCTCGCGAGCTCTTAACGTGACGCCTTTAACGGAGCATCATACAGTTAAAACTGTCCTCGACGGGTGAAAATTACCTGCGATGAATGAAATCGCTATCGCGACAAAAGCCTGCTTTTTTTGGGGCGTATTAGATGGATTTGATTTCGCCTGAGGGCAAGCTCTTGGGCGTCATCTGAGCAAAGAGAAGATTTCATCGCGGCGCAATCGGTTTTCATCAAACCAACATAAAAAGGCGACAGCAAATTCCTTTTCGGTAATGCTGTCGCTTCTTTTTTTCAGACTAACGGGGCTTTACGAGGTTATCCCTCGTTTTTGCGTTTTTTTTGGAAGTATGAGCGAAGAATATCTGCGCAGTCGTCGGCGAGAACGCCTGCGTCTATTTGCGTTTTGTGGTTTAAGGGCAGAGCGTTAAGGTCGAAAAGAGTGCCGAAAGCGCCTGCGCGTCGGTCAGGCGCGCCATATACTACGCGCCCTATTCTTGAATTTATAACAGCGCCCGCGCACATCGGGCAGGGCTCTAACGTAACGTAAAGTGTACAATTTGGCAGTCTCCAGCCACCGAGTCTCTCACAGGCGGCTTCAATTGCGAGAATTTCGGCGTGATGAGTGGCGCATTTGTCTGTCTCGCGTCTGTTATACGCTTTCGCTATTATTTCGCCCTTGTGTACTATTAAAGCGCCGACGGGGACCTCGTCCTCGTCCTTTGCCTCTTCGGCTAATTTAAGCGCCTCTCTCATAAATGCCTCATCGGCCTCTGCGCTTATGAACAGTTTGTCGTTTTCAAGCTTTTCAAACATAATTATCTCCAAAAGGATTTCCTTTTTTGTAATCTATTATTTCATACGGTAAGCAAAAGCATAAGCAGCGCAAAGAAAACAAGCGGTGAGTAAAGAGCCGATTTCAGCATAGGCCTTACGCTTTTGTCGGAGAATATTTCTACGCAACCCTGAAGCGTCCCGTTTCTGACGGCGAGGAAAAAGGAAAGAGGGAGAAGGCATATCGCCCCGCCGAAAAAGAAGAGAAGCGCCGAGTCGGGCAGATAGAATAGCGCGACGGATATAAGGTTGTTAAGAAAATGAAAGAGTATGGGAACGAAGACAGAGCGAGAGGCGAGCGTAAGCGTCGCCAGCATAAGCCCCGCGAAAAATGCGTACGGCATCTGATACAGATTCGCGTGCAGAAGCGAAAAGACGATAGCCGAGAGCAAGGCGCTTCCCCCACGTCCAAAGGGGGAAAGCAGACGCAAAAGCGCGTATCGGCAGAGAAGCTCTTCGCAGAGCGACGGAACGAGCGCGTCAAAGATAAGGGCGTAAAAAATATTATCACTCGGCACAACTTCAACGATTTCATATCCGACAGCGACGGAAAGCGACGAGCTTATAACCGAGATTATTATAACTCCCGTAAGGAAAAAGGGAAACAGGGAAAGAAAGGGGACTGTGTTTTTTGCGCAAAAGCCGATTTCCTTTGACTGTACGCAGCCTTTTCCGAATCGCGTGCTGAAGAAAAGAAGCGGAAGCAGATAGGAGAATAGAGAGCCAAGCTCGGACATACGCGGAAAAAACATAGCGAAAGAGTAAGCGAGCGCAGTTCGCAAAAAAAGAATAATTGCGACGCCTGTCATCGAGCGCTTCATAGTCCCATCTCCCTTCATAAAAAACGGTTACGATGTTATTATAGACAAATAAAGAAACAAAGTCAAGAAAAACTCGGAAAATATTGACTTTTCTGTTCCTTGTGAGTATAATAGAAAGGACATAAAAAAGAAAAAAACGGAGAAGAAATGACATCAATTCAATCTAACAGAGAATTTTACAAAACGGCTTTGCGCCTCGCGCTTCCCATCGCGTTTCAGAACCTGCTCGTTTCCTGCGGCGCGCTTATAGACACCTCTATGGTAATGGCGCTCGGCAACGTCTGCACCTCGGCAGTCGGACTTGCGGGACGCTTCGCGTTCCTTTTAAACGTGGTTGCGTTCGGCTTTTGCTCGGGCTCGGCAACTCTCATTTCGCAGTTCTGGGGCGCGCGCGAGCAAAAGAATATAAAAAAGACCTTTGGCTTAGCGCTTTGCGCCTCGCTCGTCGCCGCGCTTCTTTTAGGCGTGATTTTCTATTCTTTCCCCTATTCGCTTATGAAAATATTTACCGACGAGAAAGCAGTCATAGAGGCAGGCGCTGAGTACCTTAAATACTACTCGTTCGCTACCGTTTTCGTTATGTTTTCACAAGTTGGCTGCGCTGCGTTGCGCGCCGTTGAGCGAGTTTCGGTGCCGCTTATTTCCTCATTCGTTTCGGTTTGCGTAAACGTGTTTTTCAATTACTGCCTGATAGGCGGAAATTTAGGCTTTTCCCGTCTTGAAATGAGGGGCGCGGCGATAGCCACCGCTATAGGCGCATTCGTTCAGGCGCTTGTCGTGTTCTTCTTCATCTTTTTCGGCAATTCGCCTATAAGAGGCAGAATGCGGGAGTATTTCGGTCAATCAAGGGAATTTATATATAAATTCATAAGGGTGGGCGCGCCCGTGCTTTTCAACGAGTCCGTATGGGCTGTCGGCACTAACGTCTATCTTACGGTAATCGCGCGTCAGGGAGTTGAAAACCATTCCGCCTATACCGTATACGATACCTTTCAGCAGCTCTTTTTCGTCTTTTTCGTTGGTATTTGCAACGCGGCGGCAATTATGATAGGAAAGCTGATTGGCGAGGGCGAGCGAGAGGGCGGCTACAGGTGCGCGAAGCGCTTTATGATACTTACCCCCGTGGTAGCCGTCTTTATAGGAATACTTATGCTTCTCTTAAGATTTCCCATACTCAATCTTTTGCCTGTGGAAACCGAGGGGACGAGACAGATGGCGGCGACGCTTCTTGTGGGATACGCGCTCTGGCTTCCTGTAAAAATGATACCCTACACCTGTATATGCGGAGTTTTTCGCGCGGGAGGAGACACGAAAACGGGTTGTGTCATAGACTTTTTGTCGCTCTATTTAGCGGGCATTCCCGTGGTCGTGATTTTCGGCTTCTTTACCGAAATATCCTTTCCGCTTCTCGTTTTCCTTATGTACGTCTCGGAGGATATACCGAAAATGGCGATGTGCGCGGGGCATTTCTTTAAACGAAAATGGATAATAGAGCTTTCGGACCGCGCCAAAGCGTCGCAAAAGCCTCTTTAAAACAGCGAGTGGCGCCGAAAAATCGGTTATAAAAAATGAAAAAACCGATGCGTAAAACGGAAAGACTTGCTTGACAAAGACAAAATGATGTTGTATAATATAATGTTGTAATATATTAAGTAATAAACTATTGTGACAAGCGAAAGGATTTTGCTATGGAAAACAAAATAAAGGAACTGAAAGAGCAATTTGCGCTTGGCATGGCAGAGGCGCAGACGAGCGAGCAGCTTGACGCCTTGCGTGTCGCCTTCCTTGGAAAGAAAGGACAGGTTACAGAGCTTTTGAAGGGCTTGAGGGACGTTGCCCCTGAAAAGAAAAAGGAAGTAGGTCAGTTAATAAACGACCTGAAGACAACGCTTGAAAAGGAGCTTGAGGCGAAGGAGGAGAGCTTGCGCGAAAAGGCGCTTTCGGACGCGATAAATAACGCGAAGCGTTACAATCCTACCCTGCCGTCTCTCGAAGCAAAGGGCTCTTACCACCCGATAACTCTCGTACAGAGAGACCTTGAGAAGATATTTGTCAGCATGGGCTTTACCGTTGAAGATTATTTTGAGGTGACCGACGACTATAACTGCTTTGAGGCGCTTAATATTCCGAAGCATCATCCCGCGAGAGATATGCAGGACACCTATTATCTTGAAAACGGTCAGCTTCTCAAGACACAGACCTCTGCGGCGCAGAACGCTATAATGAAGAAATACGGCGCGCCTCTTCGCGCGATATTCCCCGGACGCTGCTTCCGTAACGAATCGACAGACGCCTGTCACGAGAATACCTTCTTCCAGATGGAGGGTATGATGATAGATAAGGATATCTCCATATCGAACCTCATTTACTTTATGAAAACGATGCTCAGCGAGGTTTTCGAGCGCGAGATAAACGTAAGACTGCGTCCAGGCTTTTTCCCCTTTGTCGAGCCGGGCTTTGAATTGGATATAAGCTGTCTTATCTGCGGCGGCGAGGGCTGCCCGTCCTGTAAAAACTCAGGCTGGCTTGAGCTTTGTCCCTGCGGAATGATACACCCGAACGTTCTTACCGCGGGAGGAATCGACCCCGAGGAATATACGGGCTTCGCCTTCGGTCTCGGTATGACTCGCTTGGCTATGATGAAGTACGGAATCAAGGACATCCGAGACTTCAATTCTGGAAATCTCAAAGCGCTCTCGCAATTTGAGAACAATTAAGGAGGTCTTACAATGCTTTTATCAATGAATTGGATAAGCGACTTCGTGGATCTCGACGGACTTGATAAGGAGGCGCTTGTTCGCCGCTTTACGCTTTCCGCCGCAGAGGTCGAGGATATTTATTACAAGGGCAAGGACACGCGAGGTGTCATTGTCGCAAAAATTGTTTCCGTTGAAAATCATCCGTCTTCAAAGAAGCTTCATCTTCTTAAAATAGATACGGGAAGCGGCGTAACCGACTGCGTATGCGGCGCGCCCAACGTTCGAGAGGGAATGAAGGTCGCCTTTGCTACGGCAGGCGGCGCTGTTTGCGGCCACGAGATAACTCGCGCGACGGTTGCGGGCTATGAGTCCAACGGTATGTGCTGCTCTGAAGCAGAGCTTGACATAAGCGCCGACAATTCGGGAATTATGGAGATTTTCGAGGACGCGCCTCTCGGCACGGACATTAAAGAGCTTTACGATATAGACGACCTTATTTTCGAGGTCGATAACAAGTCTCTAACAAACCGTCCTGACCTGTGGGGACACTTTGGTATCGCGAGAGAAATTGCCGTTTTGGCAGACCGTCCCTTGAAAATGCCCGCGCTTGTTGACGAAAAGAATTACGAAAAGCTTCCTTCGGTAAGCATTGATATAAAGGACAGCGAGCTTTGCTACCGTTATATAGGCACGAAGGCTGAAAACGTAACTGTAAAGACCTCGCCCGTCAATATGAAGATACGTCTGCATTATTGCGGACTTCGCGCGATAAATTTCCTCGCCGACCTTACAAACTACGTTATGCTTGAGCTCGGTCAGCCTATGCACGCCTTTGATTTGCGCAGAGTCGACAGAATACGCGTACAGAGATTTGACACCCCCTTTAAATTCAAGACGCTTGACGGCGCGGAGAGAAGCATAGACGAAAACACTCTTATGATATGCAGAGACGACGAGCCTGTCGCCGTTGCGGGTATTATGGGAGGTCTTGACTCTGAAATCGAGGACGATACCTCTTCGCTTCTGCTTGAAAGCGCGACCTTTGACGGAGTAAGCATTCGTAAGTCGTCCACGAGAATAGGACTTCGTACCGACGCTTCAATGAGGTACGAGAAAATGCTTGACCCCGAGCTTGCTATGCTTGCCGCCAAGAGATTTTTGTACCTGCTCTGCGAAATAGACAAGGGCGCGAAGGTTACAAGCGCTATAACCGACAGCTACGCAAAGAAGTATGATACCATAGTTCTTGAAATAAACAAGGCGTTTGTTGACAGATATACGGGAATAGATATTTCCTCTGACAGAATAGAAAAAACTTTGACTTCTCTCGGCTTCGGCGTTGTGAGAAGCGGCGATAGCTTCCGTGTTACAGTCCCCTCCTACAGAGCGACGAAGGACGTAACCATAAAAGCGGACCTGATAGAAGAAATTACCCGTATCTACGGATATGACAACTTCGAGGTGTTTACCGCAAAGAGCGAGCTTTGCCCTATAAAGCAGGAGATGAAGAAGACCGACGAGGACAGAGCGAAGGACCTTCTCGTAAGCAAATACGCGCTCTCCGAGGTTCATTCGTATATCTGGTATGACAGAGCGAAGAACAAGGAATTAAGCATCGAAACCGACGAAAACGTAAGGGTAATTAATGCGCAGACACCCGATAACGACACCCTTCGCAGCACGATGACCCCCACTCTGCTCAACTTCCTCAATGAGAACAAGGGCTATGCCGACACCTTCGGTATATTCGAGGTCGGCAAGGTCGTAAAGGGACTCGACGAAAAGAATGAGTGCGACGAAAGAAAGACGCTCGGACTCGCTCTTTACAGCAGAGAGCAGAACGAGGAAGCAGTCTTCCTTCGCGCGCGCGACATTGTTACCACCGTTTGCCGCAACATAAAGCATAAGACGCCCGAATTCGTTTCTACCGAGTGCGAATATAATTGGCAGCACCCGAAGAACACCTTTGCTATTATTCTTGACGGCGTCAGAATAGGCTTCCTTTCAGTACCTCACCCGTCGGTAATTGCAAAGCTCGACAAGAAGGCGGGCGTTGCGTTTGCGGATATAGATATGAGTCTTTTCTCGCAGATTTCACCGTCTGACGTCAAGTATGCCGAGGCGTCTAAGTTCCCCTCTATCGAGATAGACCTCTGCTTTAACGCGAAGCTTTCCGACATTGATTTCGGGGACGTAAAACGCCGCGCGTTTACGCTTGCCGCGGAATATATCACCGACGTTTCGGTTTCGGATATCTATGAGAACGGCGACGCATCGAGCATTACGCTTCGCTTCACCTTCTCGTCGAAGGAGCGAACGCTCACAAAATCCGAGCTTGCCCCTGTAACCGACGCTATAATAGCAGACCTCTCGGGCATAGGACTTATATTCAAGGCTATATAAAATATAGAAAACAGGCGCGCCCGAGACAGAGCTATCAAACGGCGCGCCTCTTTTGATTTTTTGATTTATTGAAAAGGAGAAAGCAAATGAAGGACCAAAAGGACACCTTTCTTTTAAATGACGGAAACAGGATTCCCTGCGTAGGCTACGGCACCTGGCGTACACCCGACGGCGAGGACTGCGTTCGGGCGACCGAGTATGCGATAAGCGCAGGCTACAGGCATATAGACACGGCTTTTTACTACAAGAACGAGAAAAGCGTAGGCAGGGCGATAAAAAAGCGCGGAGTCGACAGAGAGGAGATATTCGTCACGAGCAAGCTGTGGAATACCGAGCACACCTACGAAAGAACGAGGAGGGCGCTCGACGAAAGCCTTTTGAATTTAGGCCTCGACTATCTCGATTTGTATCTCATACATTGGCCCGTGCCGAAGGATTTCCGCACCTGCTGGGAAAGCGCAAACGCTGAGAGCTGGCGGGCTATGGAGGACGCATTGCGCGCGGGGAAAATTAAAAGCATAGGCGTCAGCAACTTCCTGCCCCACCACCTTGATGCGCTCTTGAAAACCGCTGAAATATGCCCCGCAGTCAATCAGGTGGAATGTCACATCGGAAAATATCCGACAGAGACTGTAAACTATTGTAGTCAAAAAGGCATTTTAATTGAGGCTTGGGCGCCGCTTAACCGAGGAAGCGCTCTTGAAAACGGCGACATAGCGGCAATAGGCGAAAAGTACGGAAAAACGAGCGCGCAAATACACCTGCGCTGGTGCCTGCAAAACAAAATTCTGCCTCTGCCGAAATCGGTAACGCCCGAAAGGATACGCGAGAATATTGATATTTTCGATTTTGAAATCTCGCGCGAAGACTTGGCTTTTCTTAACCGAATGGAAATTCCCGAGCAATCGGGCTTAGACCCCGACAGCATTGATTTTTAAAAATGAAAATCGAATGGGGAATTCAGGTCAGGCATAATGCCAAAAATTTACGGATATTTTAAAAAAACAGTTTACAAAGCCCGTAATTTGTGATATAATATTATAATAATAGTACAGAAAGACATTCACCTGACAATCGGGAGGGAAAAATATGAGATGCCCTGCTTGCAACAGTCCCGACAGCAAGGTTTTGGATTCAAGACCTGTTGAGGAGGGGAACAGCATAAAAAGGCGCAGAGAGTGTATCGGCTGCGGGAAGCGCTTTAATACCTATGAGGTAATAGACCTGGTGCCGATAACCGTGCTTAAAAAGAACGGAAACCGAGAATTTTTCGACAGACACAAGCTTCACGCAGGTCTTCTTAAGGCGTGTCAGAAGCGCCCTGTGGATACCGAGAGTCTTGTTTCGCAGATCGAAGCCGAGCTTACAAACTCTCTTGTGTCCGAGATAAGCACGACAGAGCTTGGAAATATGGTTATGGAAAGGCTTCGCACGCTTGACGCCGTCTCCTACGTCAGATTTGCGTCGGTTTACCGTGAATTCAAGGACGTCGATACCTTCCTTGAGGAGCTCAATAATATGATACGCAAGGAAAAAAAGAATAAAAGCGCAAAGGAATAATAGAATGATAAAAAGCATGACCGCCTTCGGCAGAGCGAAGGCAGAGGGCGAAGACAAGGATATCACAGTCGAGCTTAAATCGGTAAACAGCAGATATTTCGACTGTGCTTTGAAAGCGCCCCGAATATACTACGCTTTAGAGGAAAGAATAAAGGCGTACGCAAAGCAGAACGCCTTGAGTCGCGGAAAGCTTGATATAAGCATATCGGTGGATAGGCACACCTCGTCCGTCGGACACGTTGCCCTTGACCGAGAGTATGCATCGCAATATATAGAGGCGTTACGTGAGCTTTGTCGGGAATTTTCTCTTAAGGACGACATTTCAACTATGAGAGTCGCGCAGAACAGAGATATTTTCACGTACGAGGCGGCGGCAGAGGAGGATATTGAGTGCGAGTGGGAAAGACTCCGTCCTACACTCGACGAGGCTATTGCCGAGTACGTCAAGATGAGAGAGTACGAGGGTAAGAGGACGGAGGACGATATAAAGAGCAAGCTCTTGTTTGTGCGTGAAACGGCGAAGGAGATAGACGCAATTTCACGCAACGACAAGGTAGGCTACGCCGACAAGCTGAAGGCGCGAATTACGCAGCTTCTGGAGGAAAACGGCATTTCGCCCGATGACCAGAGAATACTTACCGAGGTAGCGATATACGCTGATAAAATAGCGATAGATGAAGAGATAGCGAGACTTAACAGTCATATAGACGCTTTCGACGAAATATGTCTCTCGTCCGAGCCGTCGGGCAGAAAGCTCGACTTTCTTATGCAGGAAATGAACAGAGAGACGAACACGATAGGCTCAAAGGCAAACAACGTAAAAATAGCCCGCTTGGTAGTTGATATTAAGGGCGAGCTTGAAAAAATACGCGAGCAAATTCAAAATATCGAATAAGACGAAGAAGCGAAAAAATCGAACAATCGAAATAAGAGGTAGTTATGAAATTCATCAACATAGGCTTCAGCAATATGGTTTCAGCCGCCAGAATAGTGGCTATAGCAGCCCCCGATTCTGCCCCGATAAAAAGACTCGTGCAGGACGCGAAGGACGACAACAGGATAATTGACGTCAGCTGCGGACGGAGAACGCGCTCGGTAATAATTACCGACAGCGAGCACGTCATTCTTTCGGCAATTCAGCCCGAAACGATTTCAAACCGTCTCTGCGATAGCGCCGACGACGAAGACCCCGAAGAAGAGGAATAAGTTGTCCCTTTAAATGCTTTTAATTTATCAAATTCAATATAGGAGAGAAATATGATTTATCCATCTATTACAGAGCTTACAAAGAACGAGTTCAACCGTTATGAGCTGGTTATAGGCACAGCGAAGTCTGCCCGCCTTGTTACAGACGAATACGTAAGGGAAAGAGAAGCGGCTGAAAAAATGATTGCCAACCGCGAAACAGAAAAGCCCCTTTCCTCGCTTATCAGCCCCGAATACAGAGACCAGAAGGCAGTAAAGATAGCCATAGGCAGAATGCATGAAGGAAAGCTTAAGATGATTCGCAAAAGCGAGCAGGAAGCAAGCAGCGAGAGCGTAGTTAAAGAGGACGCGTCTGACGCATTAGAGGAGTCTGCCCCTATAGCAGAGGAAGCTAAAACCGAAGAATAAAACGAGAAAAAAGACGGCGCTGCCGTCGGGAGAGGCAAGGAGAAAAATGCAGAAATATGTAAACATTTATTTACTTAATTCTCCCTATCACATAGATAAGCCCTACACCTACGCTCTGCCCGAGCTTCCGTTTTCGCAAACGGTAAAGAGGGGCAGTCTTGTTGCCGTGCCGTTCGGACGCGGCGACAGGGTGAGCTTCGGTGTGGTAGTCGGCTTTTCTGCGCCGACTGAAGAAATAAAGATCAAGCCCGTGCTGTCGGTTTTAGATAACCGTTTTTCCCTTTCGGAAGAAATGCTCGGGCTATGCTTGTTTTTAAAAGAACAAACGCTTTGCACCGTCGGAGAGGCTGTGCGCGCCATGACACCTGCCCCCGTTTTTTCTATCGGCGGCGCGAGGAACATAAAAAAGGAAAAGCTCTACTCTCTTGCAGTCTCGCCCGAAACGGCGTTGCTTCTTACAAAGGAGACGCGCAAGGAAGGGGAAGAAGCAGGCGCAGAGCTTGACGCGAGCGCGCTTGCGCGCGAGGGAATAAAGCCGTTAAAGAGCCCCTCTCACAGAAAAGTGATTTCTTATCTGCTCGAAAAAGGCGAGACGTCAGCGAAAACACTTTCTGACGAGACAGGCGTGTCGGGCGCCGTTTTGAGCGCGCTTTGTAAAAAAGGACTGATTTCATATACCGAAAAAGAGCTTATAAGAAATCCTTATCTTAAATACGAAAACGAACGCGACTATAGCGAGATAGTGTTGAACAGACATCAGGCGATGGCATATGAAAGCCTTTGCGAGCTATATTCGGAGGACAAGGCGAACGCGGCGCTTCTTTACGGAGTGACGGGAAGCGGAAAAACAAAGGTAATAATGAAATTACTTGACCGTGTACTTTCCGAAAAAAAGACCGCTATAATGATGGTCCCTGAAATTTCGCTGACACCGCAGACCGTGTCCATTTTCTGCAAGCGCTACGGCGGCAGAGTAGCCGTCATACATTCCTCGCTCGGCGAGGGCGAGCGCTTCGATATGTGGCGCAGAATTGCCGACGGCGAGGTTGATTTGGTTATCGGCACGCGCTCGGCTGTATTTGCGCCGTTAAAAAATCTCGGGCTTATCGTTATAGACGAGGAGCACGAGCATACCTATAAGTCCGAAGCAAACCCGAAATATCACGCAAAGGACGTCTCGGCATACAGAGCAGGGAAAAATAACGCTCTTATGCTTTTAGCGTCAGCGACTCCCAGCCTTGAGAGCTTTTACAAAGCGAAAACAGGCAAATATGCCCTGATAGAGCTTCGACACAGGTACGGCGGCGCCGCTCTTCCCGAAACCGAGATAGTAGATATGAGAGACGAGCTTCGCGCGGGAAACACAAGCGGAATAAGCGCTCTTTTAGCCGACGAGCTTAAAGAGACCGTCGAGCGAGGAGATCAGTCGATTCTCTTTTTGAACAGGAGAGGCTACCACTCGCACCTTCACTGCCGTGAATGCGGTCACGTTCTTACCTGTCCCCATTGCAGTATATCGCTTACCTATCACTCGTCGGACTTGGGCGGCTATTTGCTCTGCCATTCCTGCGGCTACAGGCAGGGCGTCGTCAAAAGCTGCCCCGAATGCTCGAGCGAGCGAATTTCCTATCTCGGCGCAGGAACGCAGAAGATAGAGGGCGAGCTGAATTCTTTTCTCGAGGACGCGAAAATAGCGCGAATGGACGCCGACACCACGGCGGGAAAACAGGCGTACGACACTATTTTAGGAGATTTCAGAGAGCATAAGTCGGATATTCTTCTCGGCACGCAGATGGTAACCAAGGGGCACGATTTCCCCCGCGTTACGTTAGTCGGAGTGCTTTTGGCAGACACCTCGCTTTATATGGGCGATTTCCGAGCCGCAGAGCAGACCTTTTCACTTCTCACTCAAGTAATTGGCAGAGCAGGCAGGTCGGCGTCGGGCGGACGGGCGATAATACAGACGTTCTCCCCGAATAACGACGTAATAAGGCTGGCTTGCAGTCAGGACTACGACAGCTTTTATGAAAGGGAGATAAAGCTGAGAAAGGCCCTTTCCTTTCCCCCTTTTTGCGATATAGTGCAGCTGACGCTTTGCTCGGAAAACGAGGAAAAGCTGAAGTCAAGCAGTGAAAGGCTGCTTTCCGAGGCAGTCTCTTTAGCCGAAAGGGAATATAAAGATCAGCCGATGGTGATGTTCGGGCCGTTTGAAGCGCAGACCTATAAGATGTCGGGCAAGTACCGTATGCGTATGATAGTAAAATGCCGCTTGAAAAAGGAAACGAGGGAATATTTTTCGCGCCTCCTTTGCCTTTTCGCGCTCGACAGAGAGGTCACCCTTTCGGCAGACCTGAACCCGATAACAAGCTAAAGCAAAAAATAAAAATCTCAGAAGAAAACAAAACCCAACTTAACATATGTAAATAAAGATTTACACCAACAGAGAAACAGGAGAAAACACAATGGCAATACTCACAATAGTAAAAGAGGGAGACCCTATACTCAGAAAGGTGTCGCGTCCCGTCGAGGAGATAACGCCCCGAATCCTTACCCTTTTAGACGATATGAAGGAGACAATGCATAAGGCAGAGGGCGCAGGCCTTGCCGCCGTGCAGGTAGGCGTTTTACGCAGGATAGTTATAGTAGAGACGGAGGACGACGGATATTTTGAGCTCATAAATCCGAAGATAATAGCATATTCGGGAACTCAGGAAGACGTCGAGGGCTGTCTTTCCGTGCCAGGTGTGTGGGGGCTGACAAGACGTCCCTACGCAGTAACCGTGCGCGCGCAGAACAGAAAAGGGGAGACCTTTGAGGTGACGGGAAAGGGTCTGCTTGCAAAGGCGTTTTGCCACGAGCTTGACCACCTTGACGGAAAGCTCTTTACAGACGAGATGATAAGACCTCTTACCAAAAAGGAATTAGAAAAATTAAGAGGCTAAAAAGGAGACAGAATGAGAATACTTTTTATGGGTACGCCCGATATTGCCGCCACCTGCTTAAAAAGACTGCTTGACGACGGAAAAGAGGTCGTTGCCGCAGTCAGTCAGCCCGACAAGCCGAAGGGCAGAGGATACACTCTTACCCCGCCGCCTGTCAAGGTAACGGCAGAGGAATACGGAATTCCCGTATATCAGCCCGAGACGCTTAAAGGCGACGCCTTCGCCGAGCTCCTTTCTGAGATAAAGCCCGAGCTTATTGCGGTGGTAGCGTACGGAAAGATTCTTCCGAAGAACGTAATAGAGTATCCGACGCACGGTTGTATAAACGTTCACGCGTCTCTCTTGCCGAAGTACAGAGGCGCCGCGCCTATGCAGAGGGCGATAATGAACGGTGAGAGCGAGACGGGCGTTACCATTATGTATATGGACGAGGGACTTGATACGGGCGATATGCTCTTTTCGGAAGCCTTTCCTATAGAAAAAAAAGACAATTTCGAGACGGTACACGATAAGACGGCAGAGCTGGGCGCGAGAATGCTCTCCTTCGCTATAGATAAAATAGAAAGAGGCGAGGTAACTCGCACGCGTCAGGACGGCTCGCAGGCGAGCTACGCCCAGAAAATAGAAAAGGAAGAATGCCTTATAGATTTTAACCGAAGCGCCCGTGAGCTTGATTGCTTTATAAGAGGGCTTTCCCCCATTCCGCTTGCGTACGCCTTGACGAAGGATAAAAAGAAGCTCAAGATAGTTTCGGCAGAGCTTTCCGACAAAAGCGGAAACGTAGGCGAGGTGCTTGAATGTGACGATAAGGGCGAGGGAAAAATAATCGTTGGCTGCCGAGAGGGCAGCATCGCCTTTACCTCCGTTTTGCCTGAGGGAAAGGGCAGAATGAGGGCGGCAGACTTTATAAGAGGCAGAAAGATAGCGAAGGGCGACGTTTTTAATGCATAATGCAGAATGCATAATGCAGAATTGAAAATGGAAAATCGTAGTAAATTGAAAATTGAAAATTGAAAATTAAGGAAGAAATTCTCACGAATTTCAATTAAATTGAAAATTGAAAAGTAAAGATTGATTTTTAGAGGGAAAATATGTGGTTTTTTTATGATTACTATTATATAGCGCTTGTTTTGCCTATGGTGATTTTTGCGCTATTAGCTCAATTCAGTGTAAATTCGACATTTCAGAAATACAGTAAAAGGACGACCTTGAGAGGCATAACGGGCTATGACAGCGCGAAAATGATACTCGACGCAAACGGGCTGTCGCATATAAGAATAGAGAGAGTTTCGGGAAGCCTTACCGACCATTACGATCCTAAGGCTAACGTAATACGTCTTTCCGACTCGGTTTACAGCAGTAAAAGCGTAGCGGCAGTAGGAGTTGCGGCGCACGAGGCAGGGCACGCGGTCCAGCACGCAAAGGGCTATATACCGATAAAGATACGCGCGGCTATAATTCCTATGACGAATATAGGCTCTCGCCTGTCTATTCCGCTTATTCTTATAGGCTTGCTCTTTGCGGGCAGCGGAATGGAAATGCTCGCCTATATAGGCGTCGCGCTTTTCTCGCTTACGACGGTTTTTCAGTTAGTTACTCTGCCCGTCGAGTTCAACGCGAGCAGACGCGCCATCTCGGCTATGAACGCGTCGGGCAGATTTGAGAGCAGCGAAATTTCTCAGGCGAGACGGGTGCTTTCTGCCGCCGCTATGACCTACGTAGCTGCTTTGGCAGTCTCACTTGCTCAGCTTCTTCGATTGGTTTTGATAGTCGGAGGCAGACAAAGACGTAACTGATTTTTAAGTTTTAGAATTACGGAAGGCTATTTATGAACGTAAGAAAGACTGCGCTTATGCTTCTTTGCAGGGCTGAAAACGAGAACAGATTTGTCAATCTTTCGCTTACCTACGCTCTTGACTCCGACGCGTCGGAGGAGGATAAGGCTTTGCTCACCGCATTGCTTTACGGCGTAAGTGAAAAGCGACTGACACTCGACTATTATATTTCAGCGCTTTCTGGACGCTCTGGCGACAAGATAGAAGCAAGAGTGAAAAACATTCTGAGGCTGGGGCTTTATCAGCTGATGTATATGGATAAAATTCCGTCGTTCGCGGCAGTAAACGAAGCCGTAAAGCTTACAAAAAACAAGGGCGAGGCTTCCTTTGTCAATGCCGTTTTGCGTTCTTATGAAAGAAAGAAGGACGAGCTTGTCCCGCCGCCGAGAGAGAAAAATTTGGCGAGACACCTGTCGGTTAAATATTCCTTTCCTCAAAGAACGGTTAAGCATTTTATATCCGAATACGGAGAGACGGAGGCAGAACAAATTCTTGCGGCGTTTTCTGAAGCGCCCCCTCTTTCTCTGCGAGTAAACACTCTCAAAATAAGCAGAGACGCCCTTATAGAGCTTCTTCGGGAGAACGGAATCGACGCGCAGGAGGACAGACTTGCGCCGCACGGTATTTTGGTAAAGGGCAAGGCGTCGCCCGTTTCGCTTGTCGGCTTTGACGAGGGGCTTTTCTTTGTTCAGGATACCGCGTCTCAGCTTGAGACGGAGGCGCTCTCTGCCGAAAAGGGAGATTTTATAATAGACGTATGCGCTTGCCCCGGAGGAAAGAGCTTCGGCGCGGCGATAAGCGCCTGTGACAAGGCGAAAATTTTAGCGCTTGATATACACGAGTCGAAGCTTCCTCTCATAAGGGAGGGCGCAGAGAGATTAGGGCTTGAGGGCATAGAGACGAGGTGTCACGATAGCAGAGTCTCAGCAGAGGAATATAAAGAGAAAGCCGATAAGGTTATCTGCGACCTGCCCTGCTCGGGGCTCGGAGTTCTTGCGAAAAAGCCCGATTTGCGTTACAGGGAAACCGATTTTGATGCGCTTTGCGCGCTTTCGTCGGAAATTCTGGACGCAAGCGCAGACTACGTAAAAAAAGGCGGCGTGCTTCTGTTTTCCACCTGTACGCTGAATAAAAGGGAAAACGAAGAACCTCTTGAAGCGTTTCTTTGCAGACGTACGGATTTTGTTCGCGAGGACTTTTCTGCGGGCTCGCTTAAGAGCGAGAACGGAGCTCTGACGCTTTTGCCGCACGTACATAGATGCGACGGATTTTTTATAGCGAAGCTCAGAAGAAAGTAATATATTCGCCTTCGGCGAGTGGTATGCCATTTAGGTGCGATATGTGCCTTTGGCGCGTGATATGCCCTTTGGGGCGTGATATGTGCCTTCGGCACGTGATATGAGATATTCGCCTTCGGCGAGAGATATGCGCCTTCGGCGCGTGGAAAGGAGAAGAATGCAAAAGACAGATATTCGTTCGCTTTTGCCGCAGGAGCTTGAAGAATTTCTTCTGCAATACGGCGAGAAAAAATACAGAGCGAAGCAGATTTTTTCACGCTTGGCGGCGGGAGACGCTCTGTCGGACATGACAAGCCTGCCAAAAGCTCTTCGCGAAAGGCTTGAAAAAGACTGCGAGGACCGTTCGCTTAAAATAGAAAAAAAGCTCACGTCGGCAAAGGACGGAACGGTAAAATACCTTTTCAGGCTTTGCGACGGGGAATGTATAGAGAGCGTTTTTATGAAGTACAAGCACGGAAATACGCTCTGCATATCCTGTCAGGTCGGCTGCCGTATGGGCTGTCGCTTTTGCGCTTCTACCATTGGCGGCAGAGTAAGAAATTTAGAGCCGTCCGAAATGCTCGGGCAGATAATAGCGGCGCAAAAGGACACGGGCGAAAGAATTTCCAACGTTGTGATGATGGGAATAGGCGAGCCGCTTGATAACTACGAAAACGTAAAGAAGTTTTTACTTCTTGTTAACTCTGATGTGGGACTCAATATAGGCTATCGGCACATTTCGCTTTCCACCTGTGGACTTGCCGACAAAATAAGACTGCTCGCGCGAGAGCAGCTTCCTATTACGCTTTCGGTTTCGCTTCACGCCGCCGAAAACGAGTCTCGCTCGGCCATTATGCCGATAAACAACAAATTCAATATAGACGAGCTGCTCTCTGCCTGCGTTTACTATTACAGCGAGACAAAACGCAGAATTTCCTTCGAATATACCTTGATTTCGGGGAAAAACGACAGCTCGCGAGACGCAAAATTATTATCCTCGCTTCTTCGGTCCTATTTCGACAAAATAGGCGCCCCCATTCATGTTAATCTTATACGTGTCAATGAGGTAAAAGAGACGGGCTTTAAGCGTGGAGATAAGGAAAGCGCTAATCGCTTTGCCGAGCTGCTTTGTCGCGACGGAATTACCGCGACTCTGCGCCGCAGATTAGGCACCGACGTAAACGCCGCCTGCGGTCAGCTCAGGAGAAGCACTGCCGACGAGCAGGAGTGATGTAAACAGATGTTTACAAGACCGACTTAACATATACAAAGAGGAAAAAGATGAAATTTTTTGCCAAAAGTGACATAGGAACTATACGAGAGGAAAATCAGGACAGCTACGGAATTTCCGAGATACAGGGCGAATATCTGCTCGCCGCGGTATGCGACGGAATGGGAGGCATGGCAGGTGGAAAAACAGCCGCGAAAACGGCAGTAAAGACCTACCTTGAGAGATTTGGCTTCTTTTATTCGGAGAGACGCGCGCAGAGCGACGTTATAAAGGCGTTTGACATAAAAAGGATATTCAGTAACGCAGTATACGCGGCAAACAACGCCGTATGTGAAAAGAGCGCGCAGGATAATCTTTCGGGAATGGGAACGACGCTCACCTCAGCTATGATATACGGAAGAACTCTTTATACGGCAAACGTCGGAGACAGCCGAACCTATCTTATACATAAAGACGAAATAAGGCAGCTCACAAGAGACGATTCCTACGTTCAGGAGTTGCTCGATAAGGGCGTAATAAACGAGGACGAGGCGAGAAATCACCCTCGCAAAAATCTGATAACCAAGGCGCTGGGGGCATCGCCCGAAGTGGAGCCCGAATATAATTACAGCGCTTTAGAGACGGGAGACGTGGTGCTCTTATGCTCTGACGGGCTGACAAACGCCCTGACAGACGAAGAGATTTTGGACATTTTGCGAAATGAGCAAGGCTTTGAAGAAAAGCTCACTGCTCTCATAGACGGGGCGAACGCAAAAAACGGAGACGATAACGTAACAGTTGTTCTTATAAAAATCTGATAAAGGGGAAAGAAAATGGACCAAAGCAAAAAATTTGTCGGAAGTCTGCTTGATGGCAGGTATATGGTGAAGGACGTCATAGGCAAGGGCGGCTCTGCGTGTGTATATCGCGCATCCGACGTTCTGCTCAACCGCGACGTTGCGCTTAAAATTTTAGAGGACGACAAAAACGAATTGCGAATAAACACAAAAAGCTTTGAGACAGAGGTAAGGGCAATAGCAAGGCTTTCCCACCCTAACATTGTCAACGTGTACGACATATCAATAGAGGGAAATATAAAATATATCGTAATGGAATACGTTGAGGGAATTACGCTCGCTACGTATCTCAAGCACAAGAGATTGCTTCCGATATCCGAGGCGGTAAGCTGCGCGAAGCAGGTTTTACGCGCGCTCAGAGAGGCGCACGAAAAGGGCATAGTTCACAGAGACATAAAGCCCCAGAATATTATGATAATGAAAAACGGACAGATAAAGGTAGCCGACTTCGGAATCGCTCGCCTGCCCGACAAGGACAGCTTCCGTATGGAGGACCGTTCTATCGGAACGGTGCATTATATAAGTCCCGAGCAGGCAAAGGGAAATGCGGTTGACCAAAGAAGCGACCTCTATTCTCTTGCTATAGTTATTTATGAAACGCTCACGGGAAAGCGCCCCTTTGAAGCGCCGATTCCCTCCGACGTCGTTATGATGCAGGTGACCGAAACGCCTGCCCGTCCGAGCGAAATAAATCCCGAAATTCCCCCAGAGCTTGACAGCTTTATTATGAGAGCGCTTTCAAAGCGCCCCGAGAACAGATATGAAAGCGCGTCGGATATGTTAAGAATGCTTGAGAGGATAAGTTTGTCGTCAGAGAGACGCACGACTGTAAAAAAAGCCCTTTTCAGCTTCAAGAAAAAGGAAAAGGCGATGTCTTCACAAGAAAGAGAGCCTGATATTGAAGAGGAGTACGAGCATTCCTTTGAGGAAGAGCAGTACGAAAGCATGGACAGCGGAAGCGTAGAAAGGCTCGAGCTTGACGGACGCGTCGAATATGAGGAAATAGACGATTCCGACAGCGGTATCTATTTTAACGCCACAGGAGACGAGACGGGCGAAATCATAGAGGGCGAAGCAGAAAGGACGTCGGATAGAAGCGAAGACGGCGAAGAATTTGACCTTGACGAAGCCGAAGAAGCGATAGAGGAAGCCGAAGAAGCAATAGACGAAGCCGATGAGACGGCAGAGGAAAACGAAGTCGAAAAAGAAGAAATTGGCGAAAGCGTTGACTTTAAAGAGTCGTATGACGGCTATGCCGCATACGGTGAGCAGTGGCGAGACGGAGAGGCGTCGGACGGAGAAAGCTCTCAGACCGCCGTCTTTGAAAACGCGCGCGCAGAGAATGAAACCGAAATGGCAGAGAAAAAGGCGAAAAAGGCGAAAAAGGCGAAGGACGAGCAGGCCTCGCGCGTCGCCCGTGAAAGAAAAGAGAAGAGCAGAAAGGAAAAAAGCGTGATGACCGATTCGAAGAAAAGGGCGACTATATATCTTGCGTCGCTTTTTGCGGTGGCGCTTGTTCTTCTTATTTCTTTGCTTATATATAATCAAAACAAGCTTTATACCGTTCCCTATTACACGAGCGAGAGCTTTGCAGAGGCAGAGGGCGACAGTGTGTTCAATATCAGCATAGAAAGAGAGTTTTCAAGCATTTATCCTGAGGGCGCAGTCATTTCTCAATCTGTAGAGGCAGGAGAGAAGCGCAAAAAGGGAACTGAAATAGTCCTGACCGTAAGCGACGGGCCTCAATTGGTGCATTTTAATATCCCCGAGGGCGCGGACGTTGATTTTCTCGTCTCGCAGCTTAAAGAGCAGATTTCTGACGCGGGCTACGGAATAACGGTAAAGACAGAATACGAATACAGCGGGGCGCTCGCGCGCGGACTTTGCTTTGAAATAGATGAGAGCGTTTACGCGGGAGGTCTGCTTAAAGTAAGAGTGAGCGCGGGAACCGAGAAAACGTACGTTGAAATTCCAGATTTCACAGGAAAGTCGCTCGGCGAGGCTGTTGAATTTCTTAACGAAAACAACGTAGTTTTTGAAATAGAATACAGTGAGCAGTCGGGAAGCGTCAACACCGTGCTTAGCCAGAGCATTGAAAGCGGAAAGCGTACCGAGGCGTACGTTGAGGCAGGCAAAATAATCCTCACCGTTGGCGGAAAGGGTAATTGATGAGCGCAAAAAAAGGAAAGGTCGTAAAAGGACTCGGAGGGCTTTTCGAGGTATTGACGGAGGACCGACGCGAGAGAATAGCATGCAGGGCGAAGGGCGCTTTCCGTCACGCAGACGTTAAGCTTCTTATAGGCGACAACGTTGAAATAGAGCAGGGCGAAAGAAACGAATACTCGGTTATAAGTAAAATTTTTCCGAGAAAGAACGAGCTGATACGCCCCCCGCTTTCTAATCTCGATATGCTTTTCGTGGTTATTGCGGCGGCGCACCCGACACCTGTCCTTCAGACTATAGACAAGCTTATCGCGATAGCCGAGTTCAATAAAATCGAGGTTGTTCCCGTTTTTACTAAAAAGGACCTTGAGGTTGCTGCAAATTACGAGCAGATATACAGAAAAATAGGCTACGACGTTTTTTCGGTCAGCAGTGTTACGGGTGAGGGAATAGCCGAGCTTAAGGAATATATAGAAAAGAAGCTCACAAACGGAAAATGCGCCGCCTTTGCGGGCGCTTCGGGCGTGGGAAAATCGACGCTTTTAAATTCGCTTTTCCCGACTCTCTCTCTTGAAACAGGCGATATAAGCCGAAAGATAGAGCGCGGACGGCATACTACCCGACACGTAGAGATTTTCGAATTAAACGAAAGAGAGGGTGACTGCGGATTTTTGGCGGATACGCCGGGCTTCAGCCTTTTGGATTTCGTGCGCTTCGACTTTTTCTCATTTGATGACCTTTTGCCGCTATTCAGAGAGTTTTCGCGCTTTACGGGAGAGTGCCGATATAGCGACTGCACGCATACGAAGGAAAGTGATTGCGCTGTTCGACTCGCAGTAGAAAGAGGCGAAATTGAAAAAAGCCGTCACGAGTGTTACGTCGAGCTTTATGATATTCTCAAAAAGAAAAAGGATCACAGCTATTTAGACAAGGCCGATAAATTCACAAAAAAGTAAACAAAAGATTACAAAACGCCAAAGCGAGTCCTGTTTAAAGCAGACGAGCGAGAAAGGCTATTGACACGGCTGCTTTTTGAGTGTATAATATTTAGGTATGCTTTTATTTTGAGACAGACAAAGGCAAACGGAGGAAAATAAAATGAAATGGACATCTCTTAACGAATTGAGAGAAAAATATCTTTCTTTTTTTGAAAGCAAGGGACATTTGAGAATGAAGAGCTTTTCGCTTATTCCAAACAACGATAAGTCCTTGCTTCTTATAAATTCGGGTATGGCGCCCCTTAAAAAGTTTTTCACGGGCGAGGAAAAGCCGCCCCGTAACCGTGTTACGACCTGCCAGAAGTGTATCCGTACACCCGACCTTGACAGAGTGGGACATACGGCGCGTCACGGTACTTATTTTGAAATGCTCGGAAACTTTTCCTTTGGAGATTACTTCAAGGATGAAGCGATTTCCTACGCTTGGGAATTTTTGACCGAGTGTCTTGAAATTCCCGCAGAGAGACTTTGGCCGTCCGTCTATGAAAAGGACGATGAGGCTTACGATATATGGAAAAATAAAATAGGCGTTCCCTGCGAGCGTATAGTCAAGCTGGGAAAGGCGGACAACTTCTGGGAGCACGGCTCGGGCCCCTGTGGTCCCTGCTCGGAGATATACTTCGACAGAGGCGAAAAGTACGGCTGCGGCTCGGAGAGCTGTAAGCCGGGCTGTGACTGCGACAGATATATGGAGATATGGAACAACGTATTTTCGCAGTTCAACAATGACGGAAACGGAAACTACACCGAGCTTATCCAGAAGAATATAGATACGGGAATGGGCCTTGAGAGACTTGCCTGCATAATGCAGGGTGTTGACAATCTTTTTGAGGTTGATACCGTAAGACGCATACTCGATACCGTCTGCGAAATTGCGGGCAAGAAATACGGCGACGACAAGGACGACGATATTTCCATAAGAGTTATTACCGACCATATAAGAAGCGCGACCTTTATGATATGCGACGGAGTAATTCCGTCAAACGAGGGCAGAGGTTACGTGCTTCGCCGTATTTTGAGACGCGCGTCGAGACACGGCAAGCTGCTTGGAATAAATCGCGAATTTCTCCCTGAGCTTTGCCTTGTTGTAATAGGCGAGAATGATGGCGCGTATCCCGAATTGCTTGAAAAGAAGGATTATATCCTTAAGGTGATTTCTATGGAGGAGCAGAGATTTGACGCCACCATAGACGCAGGACTTTCAATTTTATCCTCAATAGTTGAAAAAGCGAAGGGCGAGGGAAAGAGCGAGATATCGGGCGAGGATGCGTTCAAGCTGTACGACACCTTTGGCTTCCCTGTAGACCTTACGAGAGAAATAGCAGAGGAAAGCGGTCTCGGAATTGACCTTGAAGCCTTTACTGCGCTTATGGACGAGCAGAGAAAACGCGCTCGCGCCGCGCGCGGAAGCGTCGGCGGCTGGGACGATAGCTCGAAGGATATCCTTGTAGGAATTGAAAAAACCGAGTTTTTAGGCTACACAGACAGCGAATGTACTGCTAAAGTGTTGAGAATTATAGCCGACGGCGAGGAAGTCGAGCAAATAAGCGAGGGCGAATGCTCGATTATATTTGACAGAACGGTATTTTACGGCGAGGGCGGCGGTCAGGTAGGCGACACAGGAGTAATTGAAGGAGAACTTGTTTCGCTCGCCGTAACCGACACAAAAAAGACCGACGGAATTTATATTCACGTTGTCAGCATAAATAACGGAATAGTTAAAAAGGGAGATACCCTTACGCTTAGAATAGATAAAGAGAGACGCGAGGCGATAAAGAGAAACCATTCGGCTTGTCACTTGCTTCAGGCGGCTTTGAGATTGCATCTCGGCTCACACGTTGAGCAGGCGGGCTCTTACGTCGATGAAAAGGAGCTGCGCTTTGACTTTACGCACTTTGCGCCCCTTTCTTCCGACGAGCTTAAGCGCATTGAGAGAACGGTAAACGAAAATATTCTTTTGGCAGAAAAGGCGGCCGTCAAGGAGACGAGTCTCGAAGAGGCGAAGTCGATGGGAGCTATGGCGCTCTTCTCCGAGAAGTACGGAGATACCGTAAGAGTCGTAAAGATAGGCTCGTCATCTACAGAGCTTTGCGGCGGAACGCACGTTGAAAACACGGGAAATATTGGACTTTTCCGCTTCGTTTCGGAAAGCTCGGTAGCGGCAGGCATACGCAGAGTCGTGGCAGTTACAGGTATGGGAGTTTTGTCGCTTATCGACGAGCGAGACGGGCTTATTGCCAACACGGCGAGAGAGCTTAAGGCGGCGAACGTAAACGATATAGTAAAGAGAGCCACGTCGCTTCAAAACGAAATCAAGGAGCTCAAGCGCGAGCTTGAGAGCGCAAACGCAAAGCTCTCGCAATCACAGCTTTCCTCGCTTATAGGAAGCGCGAAGCAGCTACCCAAGCTGAAGCTTTTGGCTCTTAAATTGGAGATGCGCCCCGATGCCGCAAGAAGCGTATGCGACACGATAAAGGCAGAGCATAGCGACACCGTCGCAGTGTTGGCTGTCGTAAACGAGGGCAAGCTCAACTTTGTATGCGCCTGCGGCGCAGACGCCGTAAGGGCGGGCGCTCACGCGGGAAATCTTCTCCGTGAGGTAAGCGCTATAGCAGGAGGAAAGGGCGGAGGCCGTCCCGACAGCGCGATGAGTGGAGGAAAAGACCTCGACAAGATACCCGAAGCGCTTGCAAAGGCAGAGGAAATTCTCGCAGCGCTTTGATTTAAAAAGCAAAAGGAAAGAGATTTGTTATTTTCTCTTTCCTTTTTTATTTGTGACGCTAAATATATTTGCGTTTTCTCTTTACAAAGGCGAAAAATAATGGTATAATTAAGTATTAAAGGTACGATTTTCTTAAAAAGGGGGGCTTCGGTATGCAAAAGGGCTATAGAGTCGGACTTTATACGCTTGGCTGCAAGGTTTCGCAGTATGAGACCGAGGCCGTCTGCGAGGCGTTTGAAAAAAACGGATTTGTACGCGCGTCCTTTGAGGAAGCTTGTGACGTGTACGTTATAAATACCTGCACCGTTACTGCCGAAAGCAACCGAAAGTCGCGCCAGATGATTCGCCGCGCGATAAAGAGAAACCCCGACGCTGTCGTGATGGTAATGGGCTGTTATTCGCAGACTACGCCCGACGATATTATGAAGCTTGAAGGAGTCTCTTACGTTTCGGGCACGAACGATAAGCTGCTTCTGCCGAAAAGGGCTATAGAGCTTTTGGAAAGAAAAAAGGTAGGTGAAAAGCACCCGCCTGTTTTGGAGGTATCCTCGCTTGAAAACGCGCGCTTTGAGGATATGAGAATAGAGAAGACCGAGAGGACGCGAGCGTACGTTAAAATAGAGGACGGCTGCGACTGCCGCTGCACCTATTGCGCCGTGCCTAACGCGAGAGGGCCTGTTCGCTCTAAAGCCATTTCCGATATTTTAGAGGAGATAAGGGCGCTTGCGAAAAAGGGAACAAAAGAAATAGTGCTGACGGGCATAGAGATAGCCTCTTACGGAAAGGACTTGGGGCGAGAGCGTCTTATTGACCTGCTTGAAGCGATAGAAAAGGACGGCTCTGCCGAAAGGCTTCGTCTCGGCTCGATAACGCCCGAGCTTCTTTCGGAGGAGTTCATTTTGCGCTTGAAGAATATTTCCTGTCTTGCCCCTCATCTTCATATCTCGATGCAGAGCGGCTCTGATTCTGTTCTGCGAGCGATGAAAAGGCGATATAACGTGAAAATGGCTGAAAACGCGCTCTCGCTTCTGCGCAGGCACATTCCCGACATTATGTTTACTTGCGATATGATAGCAGGCTTTCCCTCCGAGAGTGAGGAAAACCACAGAGAAAGCGCCGATTTTATGCGCCGCGCTCAATTCCTTGACGCGCACGTGTTCACCTATTCAAAAAGAGAGAACACCCCCGCCGCGTATTATGAGGGACAGCTTGACGAGAGTGTAAAGCACGAAAGATGCCTTGCGCTTTGCGCCTTGCAAAGGGAGATAAAAAACGGCATTTTAAAGCGTCTGACAGAAGAAAAAAAGGTAATGTCGGCGCTCTTTGAAACGCTCGATAAAAATATAATAACGGGACATACGGACTCATTCGTTGAAATCAAGGCCGAATGTAATTCCGACCTGCGAGGGCAAATCTGCCCTGTACTTCCCGTGTCAATTGAAAACGGAGTCTTGCTCTGCAAAATTCTGTAAACTAAACTTGTCAAAAATAAATAAAATATAGAAAAAACAGGAGAAGAAAAATGGACAACAAACAAAAAACAATGGACAAAATCGTAGCGCTTTGTAAATCGAGAGGCTTTATCTTCGCGGGCTCTGAAATTTACGGCGGTCTTGCTAACTCTTGGGACTACGGCCCTCTCGGCGTAGAGTTCAAGAATAACGTAAAAAAGGCTTGGTGGAAAAAGTTCGTACAGGAAAACAAGTACAACGTCGGTCTTGACAGCGCAATTATCGTAAACCCTGAGGTTTGGGTAGCGAGCGGACACGTAGGTGGATTTTCCGATCCTCTTATGGACTGTAAGGCTTGTAAGACACGTCACCGCGCGGACAAGCTTATTGAAGAATACGTAGCGGAAAACGGCCTTAACGACAACCCTGCGGGCTGGACGAACGAGCAGCTTGCGGCATATATCAAGGAAAAGGGCATAGGATGCCCCGATTGCGGCGCGCACGATTTTACAGACGTGCGTAAATTCAATCTTATGTTCAAGACCTATCAGGGCGTAACCGAGGACTCAACGGCTCAGCTTTATCTGCGTCCCGAGACCGCGCAGGGAATTTTCGTAAACTTCCCCAACGTAGCGCGCACGACGAGAAAGAAGCTGCCCTTCGGTATTTGTCAGATAGGTAAGTCATTCCGTAACGAGATAACCCCCGGTAACTTCGTGTTCCGTACGAGAGAGTTTGAGCAGATGGAGCTTGAGTTCTTCTGCAAGCCCGGCACAGACCTTGAATGGTTCAAATACTGGAAGGACTATTGCGCAGAGTGGCTCTATAATCTCGGTATGAAAAAGGAAAACCTCAAGCTTCGCGACCACGATCCTGAGGAGCTTTGCTTCTACTCAAAGGCGACAACCGACTTTGAATATCTTTTCCCGTTCGGCTGGGGCGAGCTTTGGGGCGTGGCAGACCGTACCGACTACGACCTCACTCAGCACGCTAACCATTCGGGCAAGGCTATGGAATATTTCGACCCCGAAACAAATGAAAAATACATTCCTTACGTTATTGAGCCCTCTCTCGGCGCTGACCGTGTTGCGCTCGCATTCTTGATTGAGGCTTATGACGAGGAGACTATCGGCGAAAACGATACGAGAGTAGTGCTTCATTTCCATCCCGCGCTTGCGCCTGTTAAGGCGGCTGTTCTTCCTCTTTCCAAGAAGCTCTCTGAGGAAGCGGGCGAGCTTTGTGACAATCTCGCTAAATATTTCAACGTTGAATATGACGAGTCGGGCTCTATCGGTAAGAGATATCGCAGACAGGACGAGATTGGTACGCCCTTCTGTATCACGTATGACTTTGATTCGAAGGAAGACGGCTGCGTAACCGTGCGTGACCGTGATACGATGGAACAGATTCGTATGCCTATTTCCGAAGTAAAGGCTTATATTGAGTCGAAGCTCGAATTTTAATTGGGATTTTTTTGAAAAAATTTAAAAATATGTGAGTATTATTCGCCTGTAAAGCGAATAATAAAAAAGAGAAGAGAAAAGAGAAAAGAAATGGAGGCTTTTACCGACAAAAGCAACGATAATTTTCAATTTTCTCTTTCTTCTTTAAATTTTCAAAGGCTTTTAAGGATTTTTAATTTTCAATTTTCAATTTAATTAAATTTGTAAGGATTTATTCCTTAATTTTCAATTTTCAATTTTCAACTTTCAATTTATTACCTTGGGGGCAAAATGGGCAAGATAGAAGAATTTCTCGCGAAAAAAAATCTTTTTGAATTTTTAAGATACGTTTTGGTAGGCGGAGTATCCGCGCTTATTGATATGGGCGTTTTGTTTCTTCTTACCGAATTTGTTTTTGGCGGGCAGAAAAGCGGACTCGCCCTTACTGTAAGCGTAGCGGGCGGCTTTCTTGTCGGGCTTGTTGCAAATTATCTTTTATCTCTGCTTTTCGTTTTTACGACGGACAGCCAAAGAGAAAAGGGCAAGTCGGCATTCGCGTTTCTCATTTACGCCACAGTCGGATTTGTGGGCTTCGGTCTTACCGAGGGCCTTATGCATCTTGGAATGATATTTGTAAGTCACGAGGGGCTTTGGTACATAGTGCTTAATTGCTTTGTGAAGGGCGTCGTGCTTATCTGGAATTATTTAGGACGAAAAATATTTGTGTATAAAGGAGAATGATTATGAAGGATAATAAAAAAACCGCTATCATAATCGGCGCGGGCCCCGCAGGTCTTACCGCCGCTTACTGTCTTTTGAAGGAGACGGATATAAAGCCTATAATTCTTGAAGAGGAGAACTTCGTCGGAGGCATTTCGCGCACCTTTGAATACAAGGGCAACCGAATGGATCTCGGCGGACACCGCTTCTTTTCCAAGAGCGAGGAGGTAAACCGTCTGTGGCAGGAGCTTATGCCTATGCAGAGCGCGCCGTCAAGGGACGACATTATTTTAAATAATGAAAAGCCGCTTGCAAAGGAGGGTCCAGACCCTGAAAAAGAAGACAGAGTTATGCTTTTGCGTAACCGAGTTTCGAGAATTTACTATCTTCATAAATTTTTTGATTATCCCATTTCCCTTAAGGCCGAGACCTTTAAGAACATGGGCTTTAAGCGCACGGTAAAGGCGGGCTTCGGTTACGTTCGCTCAAGTGTTTTCAAGAAAGAAGAGGACTCGCTTCGCAATTTCTATATAAACCGTTTTGGTAAGCCTCTTTACGAAATGTTTTTTGAAGACTACACCGAAAAGCTCTGGGGAAGAAATCCCTCTGAAATATCTGCCGATTGGGGCGCTCAGCGAGTAAAGGGGCTTTCGCTTTTCAAGGCGGTTATGTCGGTGCTCTCGAAGCCCTTTAAGAAAAACGGCAAGGTGGAGACCTCTCTTATCGAGCAGTATTCCTACCCGAAAAAGGGCCCCGGTCAGCTCTGGCAGATAATGGCTGACGAAATTACGAGAATGGGCGGAGAAATTGTATATAACACCAAGGTCGAAGAAATCGTTACAGATGGGCAAAGAGTAGAAAAGGTCATAGCAAGACAAGGCGACGAAAGCGTCGAGTTTGGCGCTGATTTGTTCTTCTCAACTATGCCTGTAAAGGACTTGGTCGTCGGAATGGGCGAGAGCGTTCCCAAAGACGTAAAATACGTAGCAGAAAATCTTCCTTACCGCGATTTTATCACGGTAGGTCTTTTGGTGAATAAGCTCAAGATAAAAAATCAGACGAAGATAAAGACAGTGTCGGATATTGTTCCCGACTGCTGGATATACGTTCAAGAGCGCGAGGTCAAATTAGGCAGACTTCAGATATTTAACAACTGGTCGCCCTATATGGTAAAGGACCTTGAAAACACCGTCTGGATAGGACTTGAGTATTTCTGCTCAGAGGGGGACGAATTGTGGAACATGTCGGACGAGGACTTTATCAAGTTTGCAATAGACGAGCTTGATAGGATAGACGTTATAGACAAAGAGGACGTTCTTGACAGCGTGCGCATAAAGGTAAAAAAGGCGTACCCCGCATATTTCGACACCTACAGTCAGTTTGACTTGGTACGCGAATATCTTGACGGCTTTGAAAATCTTTGGTGCATAGGAAGAAACGGTCAGCACCGTTATAACAATATGGACCATTCTATGCTCACGGCGATGGAGGCCGTACACGCGATAGCGAGAGGCGAGACGGACAAGAGCGTTGTCTGGAGCGTCAACACAGAAAAAGAGTATCACGAGGAGGCGAAGGCGAAGTGAAGATAAGGGCTCTGCCGAAAAAATGCAGAACGGTAATCTTTATTGTTGCCATAATTCTTTTTTCCTTTGCTCTTGAGGCGCTTGCCGCTAATTTCCCCTACGTTTCCTACTCTCTTTTTTCAAAAAAGAGCCTTGAAAGAGACGGAGAAGCTCTCTTTGCAAGCTTTGACGGTGAGTTTGAAATAAACAGCGAGAAGCGCGAAATTCGCTTAAACGACCTTCGCCGACCTGTTTGGTCAGTCTCGTTTGACACCGAGGGCAATTCAAGAACAATCTACGGAATAAGCAACGTTTCGGTCAAAATACAGGACGAAAATATAGAGAAAACCTATATAAACGCCGTAAGCAAGCCCACTCTTGTAAAGGCTGATACGGTCTGCGAAAATACTCTGTACCTCAAGTCGTCGGGCAAGGTAGAGTCTCTTGCATTGGTCTTTTCGGACAGCGCTTCCTTTAGGGTAACGAACATTCGCATAAATCCCGAATATAAATTTCAGTTTCATTATATAAGATTTTTTGTTATTCTCACCTTTCTTCTGTCGCTCTATCTGTTTTCGCGCCTTAATTTCAGACGCGAGAGCTTCTCCGAGCTGACACTTGAAAGAAAGCGTCTGATTGCCGCGCTTTTGTGCCTTGTATCCGTGATAATAGCGCTCTTTATGGGGTGCCTGCTCGCATACGAGGGGGAGAGCGTGAGTTATCCTCTCGAAAAGGCTGTGAATAGCTACAACAATCCCTATATTCAGCAGTATGACGCATTCAAAAAGGGACAGACGCACATTGATTACGAAGTAAGCGACAGCTTTTTAGAATTAGAGGACCCGTATAGCGTAGCCGAGCGCACAGGTCATTATTATCTTTGGGACAGAGCCTTTTATGACGGGAAATACTATTCGTATTTCGGGCTCGCGCCTGTTTTTGCCGTCTACGCGCCCTACGAGGCGCTGACAGGCTCTCTGCCCTCTGACCGCTTTGTTACAACCACCTTTACCGTTCTTTCCTCGCTCTTCTTTACGCTTACGGTTATTGCTTTCGTTTGGGTACATAGAATAAAAATTCCTCTGACTATGCTTATTTTGAGCATACCGTCGGGGCTTTTCGCCACCTGTACGTTTCTTATGGCGCGAGGATACGCCCCCTATTACTATATAGCGGTCCTTTCGGCTATGGCGTTCTTCTTTGCGTTTTCATTCTGCTCTATTATGGCGTTCTCACGAAAACGGGGAAGCGCTTCGCGGTACGTGTATCTCACGCTTTCGTCGCTTTCATTCTCGCTTTTATTCCTTTCGAGAATGAATTTGGCAGTCGGCGCTTCCATCTGTATAATTCCCGCCGTGCTTGCTTTCATAATTTTTAACAAGGACGGGAGAAGCCCTGCGCGTGTAATTTCAGAGCTGTTGTCGCTCGGGGGCATTGTTTTCTTCACACTTATATTTACATTTGTATATAATTATTTACGTTTTGACAGCATATTTGAATTCGGCGCAAGGTATCAGCTTACGGTGAGCAACGTTTCCTACAACACCTTTGAGCTGTCGGATTTGTTTTTTGCCATATATCATTATATACTGTCCCCCTTTGATTTTTCGCCTGTGTTCCCGTTTTTCAGCCTTAAGTATGCGGGCGAGGCTTCCTACGGAAACTACCTCTATTCAGACGTCTGCTTTGGAGTCTTGGCTATCCCGCTTTGCCTCTCTCTTTTCTACAGCATTTGCGTATTTAAGGACAGGGCGACGAAAAAATCGCATAAGGCGCTGCTTTTGTCGGGCCTTTTCTCGCTTTTGTGCGTAGCCGTACTAAATTTTTCTATGGGCGGAGTTATGTTCAGATATACTGCCGACCTTACACCTATTGCCGTACCGATGTCACTCTTTCTGCTTTTCGGCTTTTACGAAAGGATGTCGGAATGCAAAAGTACGCCTTCCTGCGTCCTGTGTGAAAGCGACGAAGGACTGGAAATCGCTTCCTGCGAGGAGAATGCCGCGCTTATTAAAGAAAGCCCGCAGGAAAGCGTCGCTTACACTCTTTGCGTTTTGCTTCTTCTCGCCACTCTTGCCGTATGCGCGGCGGTGACGGTCAGCATAAACTCTAATCTCGCCCGTATGTCGAGCGACGGATTTTCCAAGCTGTTCAATTTCTTTGTTTTCTGGAGGTAACGGAAATGGCTGTTAAAAGCTCAAAAAGCACCGAAAAAAGCAAACCTTTGTTTGCAAAAATAACAGATATTTGTAAAAGCAAAGCCCTTTTGACCTCGCTTTCTCTTTTGGGAATTGCGCTTGTGTTCGCGCTTATTGCATATTACATTCTCTTTCCCGGCGAGGGCTATCTTCATTCCGACTGTACCGATACTATTCTTTGGGCGCAAGCCTCGTATGATTCGGGCGAGCTTATATATGACGGATTTCAGTACGCGGCGGTGCTTCCCTTTGGCGGAAATCTGCTTATGCTCGTTTTTATGCCGTTCTTCGGCTATAGCGTAACCACGCATAATTTAGGTATGCTGCTTTTCCTTTTGCTCTTTGTTTTGGCGGCGGTCTTCTTTTGCAGAAGTCTCGGTTACGGTTACGGTAGATCGTTTTTTCTCGTCGCGACTCTTTGCCTTGTTCTCTCGTCGAGCGATAAGCTGCGCGAAATTATGTGGGGACATATAATCTATTACAGTCTCGGCGTACTTTTCTTTCTCTTTGGAGTGGGACTTGCCGTGCGTATAATAGAACGGAAGGAAAGGCTTATTTTTGAGGGCTCGGATTCGGCGAAGGCTGTCTTTACCGACAAAAAGAGTCTTACCCTTATTATTTTACTTTTTGTCTTCACTCTCTGTACTGCCACAAACGGCTTACAGTCGCTTATAACGTTTGCGATTCCGCTTATATCGGCTTTGTTTTTTGAACGCGTTTTTGACGAAAAAAAGGACGGCTTTTTCTCGCGGACGCTTCATTCCGTATTTCTTGTGTCGGGCTTGGGACTTTTTACTCTCATAGGTCTATATTTACGCGCCTTGATAACGGAGGGAGTAAACTGCTACTACGCAGACGCGTATTCGTCTTATTCGGCGATGGGAGATTGGGTCGATAATCTTATGCTTTTCCCCGAGCATTATTTTTCGCTTTTAGGCGTTTCTGTCGAGAGGTATGAGAGCATTGCGAGCGTTGAGTCCGTGCTTACGATGATACGCATCTTCGGCGGTATTCTGATTCTTGTTTTGCCCTTTTATCTGCTTTTCTCATACAGAAAAATTGAAAAGCGCTCGGTAAAAATTGTGCTTATAGCACATTTTACACTTTGTGCTATGATAATGTACGCCTACGTCTTCGGCTTGCTCGCTACGGCGAATTGGAGATTGGTTCCTCTGCTTGCTTCCTCTCTGATAACTAGCGTTATAGCGCTATGTGAGCTTTTCAGCGACGCCCGAGCAGTCGGGCGAAGACTTGCCGTTCTTTTCTTTGCCTTGTTGCTTGCCTTTTCCTCGCTTTCTGCCGTTACGATAGCGAAAATGCCGAAGGATTACGGACGGGATAACGTTCCCCACGCTCTTGCAGAGCTGCTTGAAGCGCGCGGACTTGACGAGGGCTATGCGACCTTCTGGAACAGTCAGCTTATCACGCTTTTGAGCAATAACGAGGTGAAGGTCAGAAATATAGAGGTGGAAGGCGCAGGACCGAAGGAGGCGTTTTATCAGGGGCAGTTCGATTGGTACAAGTCGAAGGGAATGGAGGACGGCTGCTTCTTGCTCGTCTCGTCAAGCGAGGAGAGAACGCTGCGCGCTTATCTTGAACGAGACGGCTCGGATTTCCTTGAAAGGATAGATTTGGGCAGCTACGTCATTTATATTTACGACTACAATATTTTCAGTTGAATTTAATAGGCGCCTATGGATAACGGTTTTATTTCATAGGCGCTTTGATTTTCTTGGTCTTAAAATGTGCTATTGACTTATTCATAAATTTGTACTATAATCTATATGATGTTAATTTCGTTTTTAACGAAATTAACTGCGCTGACTTGTGTCATCGCCCGAAAACCTGTCGGTTTTCGCATATTCCTTGAAATATAGTCGCTCGCGCTTGCTTGCAAGCAGACAGACGCGAGCTTCGTATATTATAATATCCATATAAATAAGAAAAGGAGTTTTTAAAAATGGTTGTTACAAAAGATTCTATTATCGGAGATGTTCTCGATTACAATAGAGACACAGCGCAATTCTTTTTTGAGATAGGTATGCACTGTCTCGGCTGCCCTGCTTCAAGAGGCGAAAGCATTGAGCAGGCGTGCGCCGTTCACGGCACAAACGCCGACGAGCTTGTAGAAAAGTTAAACGCGTTTCTCGCGTCCAAATAAAGATAAATGAAGGACGCTACGCTTGACGCAAGACTTATGGCGGCGGCGGAATATGTCAGGCAGGGGGCGGTTTTTGCCGATATAGGTACAGACCATGCCTACCTGCCTATTTATCTGCTGAGGCGCGGAATAATTTCACGCGCGGTTGCCGCCGACGTCGCAGAGGGGCCGCTTAACAGCGCAAAAGCGCACGCAAAGGAATTTTCCTTAGAAAATCAAATTGACTTTTTCCTCACAGACGGCCTTGACGGGCTTGATACTCTTGGCATTACCGACGTCGCTATATGCGGCATGGGGGGAGAGCTTATCTCTATGATTATTGACCGAGCGCCCTTTTTGAAAAATCCGAGCATTCGACTCATTTTACAGCCTATGAGCAAGCAAGAGCTTTTGCGAGATTATCTTGCAAAAAACGGCTTTAAAATACTGAGCGAGCGAGTAGGACTCGCCGCAGGTCATACGTATTCCTGCATCTGCGCCGAATACTGCGCGCTTCCGTATGAGCTTGACGCCCTTACGCTTTACGTAGGCGAGCCGATAATCGAAAATGAGGCCGACGTCAGAAGCTTCGCCATTATGCTTGAGAAAAAGGAAAAGGCGTTTAAAAAGCGCCTTGAGGGCAAGAGGCTGTCAGGCGAAAGCGCCGAAAAGGAAGAAGCGCTTTTAAATGCGTGCAAGGAAAGAAGGAAAAAATTATATGAAAATACGTGAGCTTTATGAGAAATTAAGCGAATATTTTCCTCGTGAGCTATCCTGCCCGTGGGATAATGACGGACTTATGTGTACGCCCGACTCCGAGCGAGAGGTGAAAAGAGCGCTCTGCGCGCTTGACGTTACCGAAGGCATAGTTGATTACGCTATAGAAAACAATTTCGACCTCATAATTTCGCATCACCCTCTCATTTTCCACCCACTGAAGTCGGTAAATGACCTTGACACCCCTGCAAAAAAGGTAATTAAGCTGATATGTAA
Source organism: Eubacteriales bacterium (assembly GCA_045539995.1). Lineage (GTDB taxonomy): Bacteria > Bacillota > Clostridia > Oscillospirales > CAG-272 > UBA1740. The sequence goes on along the minus strand of JAZQGJ010000082.1, from coordinate 4,004 downwards.
CGGAATTTCGGTATTCTCCTTTCACACGAGAGCCGACTGCGCCGAGGGAGGCGTCAACGACGCGCTTGTGTCTATTCTCGGACTGCAAAACGTAGAGAGCTTCGGCGAGGGGGGAATGGGAAGGATAGGCGAGCTTAAAGCCCCCGTCTCGCTTCCCGAATTTGCAAAAGAGGTAAAAGCAAGCCTTTCTGCGCCCTATGTCAATTACGTGGGCGAAAAAACGGTTTTCCGCGTTGCTGTTTTGGGCGGCGGCGGAGACGACTTTGTCGATGCGGCAAGGGCGGCAGGCGCTGACACATATTTAAGCGGTGAATTAAGCTACCATATTTTACTTGACGCGCCCGAAAAAGAAATAAATCTTATCGAAGCGGGACATTTTTATACCGAAAAATATATAACGGCTCGTTTTACGGAAATTTTGCAAAAAATCTGCCCTCAAATCGAAACCGAGATTAAAGACTCTACGGTAATTTCCGCTCTTTAACGCAAAAAAGATGCCAAAAAGGTGAAAAAGGGCAAATGTCAAGATATTTCCGTAATATTTTTGGATAAATTTAAAAGTTTGTTAATTTCTAACAAAAATAGCTTTTCAGAATTAGCAAAATTGAATATACGACGAGGATAATTATTTATATAATTTTGAATTTCTCGCAATTCATTCGGGGAAACGGAATTTATATCTGCCCCCTTTGGTATAAATCTACGAATAAAGCCGTTTTGGTTTTCGTTACTTCCACGTTCCCACGAGGAATAAGCATGGCAGTAATAAATTTTCGTTCTTTTACGCTTCTTACCATAAATCGACTTTTCCATTTCCTCATATGCTGAAAATTCTGTTCCGTTGTCAACGGTTATAGTTTTAAATACCTTTGAAAAATCTTTTCCATAGGCTTTTTCAAGGGTATTTAATATTTTTACTACAGATTTTGCTGTTTTATCCTTTGCTTTGAATATCAGCTCGTTTCTCGTTTTTCTTTCTGTCAACGTAACAAGTGTATTTCCTTTTTCGCGTTTTCCAATGACAGAGTCCATTTCCCAATGTCCAAACTCTTCACGTTCTGACACTTCCTTTGGACGTTCATCAATTGTTGAGCCTTTAATTATTTTCTTTTGCTCTTTTCTCTTATGTACTTGCTTTTTGTTTTTCTTACGTAGCAGATGTTTATTCGAGAGATTAGGAAAAACGCCATTTTCAATATAGCTATAGAGAGTCACACGACAGACTTTTGTTTTAAAATTTAGGTTATGCTCTTTGATATAACCTAAAACCGCCTCAGGCGAATAATGCTCTTGTATTATCATATGCTCTACAAAATACACGAAGTCCCAATCATTACCGAGCTTTAAAGGACAACCTTTCGCCGTATTATTATAGTCAGTCACCCTTTGCGCCTTATCGGCTGAATATCTTTTACTTTCTGTCAAGTCACTATTTGTATGCATATAATATCCCTTTCGCAATTCTTCATATACGGCAGTTACACAATATCCTATTATCTTTGCTATCTCTTTTACAGGCATACCACTATTATACAGGACTTCTATTTTTCCTCTTATCAACATTGTCATATTCTTATTCTTTTTCATTTTTTTCACTCTCCTTTTTTTCGCTTATTTTCATTAAAAGGCAGTTATGCGACACCTTGTCTTTGACGAGTGCCCTCGCTGCGCTCGGGCAGTCGGTGTCGCATAACTGCCGTGTCTACCTACTCACCTACGCACCTACCAACACAATTTATTTTTCGGGATAAAAACGGAAGATGTCTCCGCTAGCTCGCTTGGCGGGGTACATCTTCCGTTTTTGTTTTTATCTTATCACGGGGATAGGGGTAAAAAGTTAGTTTAGACTTGGCTTATGTGTTTATTTTCGCTATCGCGGTTTTTATGCTTATTAAAATTTCTTTTGTGGTTTTATACCATAACGCCCCTACCTTACACAACTCAACCCCGTAGTATTTTTTTCGGGAGACGAAAAAAATCTCCACGAGGAAAATCTCTGCGGAGATTTTGAGCTGTATAAGGTATTGTCGTTATGGTCGTTGTTAAACAAGAGGGCGATGGCACGCCCTCTTCTTTCAAAGAAGCGTATTTCAATTGTGGGAATACCACGTTCCGTTTAGTAGAATTTGTCAATTGTCTGACTCTATCAGGCTGACAATGTAAGCGTTAAGAGACAAGCCTTTGCTTTCGGCTTTGGCTTTATATTCTTCTTTTTTACCTTTTGGAACTCGAACTTTTATCTCGTCTAATTTTTCAGTTATGTATTTTCTCGTAGCATTTTTTTGCGCTTCGGTATAACCTTTGTAAACACCCATTTATTTAACCTCGTTTGTATAATTTGTGCAAAATGCACATATGGGGATATATATTTTTGTATAATATTTTTGTGCAAAAAGACACAAAATGGAAAATATTTCCTTGTAATATATGGGGATATATGGTATAATATAAGTGTCCTAAAGGGAAGGAAATAATTTAAAAAAGTGAGGTACAATCCTATGGAAAATTACTTAATGAAAGTATTAAAAGATTGGACAGAGTTCTGCAAAAGTCACCGACTCTTTGCAGAAGCAATCAAGGAACTACTACAAGAAAACGAAAGGCTTCAAGAAGAAGTCAAAAGATTAAAATCTGAAAGTGAAAAAAATCTCCGCTAACTGCAATTAGCGGAAACACTTAAGTAAAAAATCCTACCCTTTAGGATATCTCATTATAACACATAAAAAAGCAATTGTCAACAAAAAATCATCAAAAAATTAAAATTGTGCAGTAAAGCACAAAAACGAAAGGAATTTTAAAATTATGAAAACTTACGAAATCAAACTTATTAAAGCTAAACTCGTTGCAGAAATTGCAGAACATATCGAATATCATATAGCATCTTTAAACGAAGTTATAAAATCAGATATGCAATATTACAAAAAATCAGAAGATGAATACAATAAGAAAAAATATCAAGAAAGTTTATTAAAATCAGACCTCATAACCAAGATAAAAATCACCGTTGACGATATAGAACTTTAAAAAGAAAATACCGAGAGAAGCGGAAAACTCTCCGCTTCTCTCAAAGAGAAAGGAGACGAAGAATAATGACAATATCCGAAGCAACTAAATTTATAGAAAAGGCGTTCAACACCTTTAACAAAAAATACTTTGAGGGCACGCTTCCGCAGGTGGCAATTACCATTCAAGCGAGTCCAAGAGCATACGGACACTTTACAGTGAATAAGGTTTGGGAAATATCAGAGGAACACACGCACGAAATAAACATAGGCGCAGAGAACTTGAACAGACCTATTGAAGAAACTATAGGAACTTTAATACATGAAATGGTACACCTTTACTGTCACGAAAATAACATACAAGACACGTCACGCAGAGGACAGTACCACAACAAGACATTTAAAGCGGAAGCAGAAAAGCGAGGGCTTATTATTTCCTATGATAAGCGCATCGGCTGGAGTATTACCACACCGACAGAAGAATTAAAAGCATACTGCAAAAGAATTTTCAAAATTCAAAGGCTTGAGATAGTAAGACAGGGAATTTTCGGCGCAGACGCAAACAAGACAAAAAACAAATCATTTAAGTACACTTGCCCTTGCTGTGAAAGCACCTTTAAAAGCTCAAAGGATTTAAGCCTTATTTGCGGAGTCTGCTTCGATGAAAGCGAAGATATAAACTATATGCAAAAAGAGGTTATATGAAAAGAGTTATAAAATCAATACTTAAACTATTGGGCTTGATTATAGGAGTCAGACAAGACAAATATGTAAATATGAATTTATGCGATTTCAGCGGACAAGGCAGAGACGAATTCGGAAAATAAAAAAGGGGAGATTTTTTCTCCCTCTTTTTTATCGTTTTTGTAATAGCCAACATTTTCAAAGAAAAGGTTGGCGTGAAAACCACCAGCGATGCTGGTGGTTCTAAAAAGCTTTAGCTATGAGTAGAAAAAATATCCTCCTTTTGCTATAATAAGTGTAGGTTCGCCAACCGCACAA
>JAZQGJ010000081.1:0-5684 GCA_045539995.1 Eubacteriales bacterium | reverse complement strand
TTTTATTCAAGACCGAAGGGCTTGTGTATGGCATCAATTCGCTTCTGCGAATTGTATGGAATTGCCCATCGGGCGTATGGCATCACGGCTTGCCGTGTATTTCCCTTTTCCTTCGCTCTTGATTCCATACAATGCAATTTGTATTGATTCCATGCTCGCCTTTGGCGAGATTCCATACCGCAACAAGCTGCGGATTCCATACATTCCTGCGGAATGATTTAATACGAGGAGGAAAAGTCGATGGCAAAACGTAATTTGCTTTTAGAGTATAGCGAAGAATTGGCTGTTAAAATTGCCAAGCTTTGCGTCGAATATAAAATCGACTCCAACACTGTTTTTCAGATCAAGAAATCCTCGTCAAGCGTCTTTGCCAATATAACGGAGGCGCAATATCCTCAAAGCCTTGCGGATATGCATTCTAAATTTGAAATTGCACGTAAGGAATGTGCCGAAACGGAGTCTTGGCTCAAGCTTATTTTTGCATCGGAGGCAATAGACGAGCAAACGTTCAAATCGCATAGAAATCTTTGTGGCAGAATTAAGAGGATGCTTACAGCATCTTGCATTACAATAGAAGATAAGCTGAAGCAAGGTTGAAAAACAACCTTGCTTCTTTCGTTAGAGCGAAGCGGAGCCGACTTGTATCAAGACAAGCACACGCCACGGTACCAATAAGTTGACTTTTGATGAAAAATATGGTATAATGAACTCATCAATAAATAAGAATTTGATGGGGAGATAGTATGAGAGAAATTAGTTTGCAGATGATAGATCGTCGCATAGCTTCAGACTGGTGGAAAAAGCTTGTCAAATACTTCGTAAAAGTAGACGACAGTTTGGAAATCAGATGTTGGAAAGAAGAATCTGCTGAAATTCAGCAAGCATCATCATATGGTAATCCCACAGGCGATAATTACGAGGTTTCTATCAAAGGCGTAGTTTCTGAGCAATTCATTTTAGAGTTGCTATCAGAGAATCCGACAGATAAAAGTATTTACAATAAGATGACAAAATATTTCACAATCAATGCCGAGCGCGAAGGAGTCAAGTTCTGCAGTGCGCATTATGGAACGGAATTATATTTAATAGGTGTGTCTGATAATGATATTGCCTTTTTCCAAGATGTAATGAAAGAATATACGGAAGAAGATTTTAGTATAGCGATAGACAAATAAAGCCCAATTTAACAAAGTAGGAGTGTTCTAATGAAAAAGGTATTGCTCAGTCACGATGGCAAAATGAAAATGTATCTCGTCCCCGATGAAGTTGCGGATAATTTGAAAAAATATTGTATGGATTTTGGCTTCGATTGGATTTTGAATGATCCCAATGCTCAAAAGCTTCGTGTTACCACACCAAGCGGAGAGGTTGGTTATATGTTCGGGGCGCAGGATTTTATCGACTATTTGAATGACTTTATATTTCCAACCCAAAAGTCCACATTGATTGATGAAATGGACTTTTATGATTATGAAATCCCGGAGGAATACAAGGATATTCCTTGCTTCAATTTTTAAGCAACAAATTCTAATTTGTCGAGCAGTTAAATTTGGGATGGGTTAATTTCTCCCATTTTCAAAATCAAGCAGGGTGGGACAAGCCAAGTTCGATTTAGCTTATCATTGGGTCACCAAAAAAAGATAGGTACTCCTCGCGAGTGCCTATCTTTTTTTGCTGACGCGCTTAGCGCGAGAACCCACTCTGCGAGCCGTAGGCGAAGCAGAATATGGGTTCGCATTCGCCACTCTGAGATCGGAGAGCTTGCTCTCCAGGCGAAGAGTGTGCGAATTCTCGCCAAAGGCGAGATTCCCTTACACCTTTAGACACCCTTTCGGGTGTCTGTTTTCTTTCTTTTGGCGATTTTTCAGAATAAAATGCTATCATCTTTATTCAACATCGTGCATATTTAGTAAAAATGATGCATACATCTTATAAAAATTTTTTATTATTATGCATTGCGTCAATTGAATTTTCGAGTTGGGTATGTTAAAATATTAACATGTAAATGTTAATATTTTAACAAAGCGTAATAAGCCACGCAAAAGAGCCACCATCACTCACAAGGAGAAGCGTAATATGGAAAACAAGAATTACCCTATCGTAGATGATATTGAGAGTCTTTGTGCCGCTATGAAGCGACTGAAAAATGCTCAGCAGGTGTTTGCGACATACAGTCAAGAGCAGGTAGATAAAATTTTCCTTGCGGCGGCAAGCGCTGCTGACAAGGCGAGAATTCCTCTTGCAAAACTCGCTGTCGAGGAAACAGGCATGGGCATAGTTGAAGACAAGGTTATCAAGAACCACTATGCAGCGGAATATATCTACAACGCATACAAGGAAACAAAAACCTGCGGCGTTATTGAAGAGGACAAAGCTTACGGTATTCAGAAGATTGCCGAGCCTATAGGCATTGTTGCGGCAGTAATTCCTACTACAAACCCTACCTCCACTGCTATCTTTAAGTGTCTTATTTCGCTTAAAACAAGAAACGCTATAATTATAAGCCCTCATCCCAGAGCGAAAAATTCTACTATCGCGGCGGCAAAGCTTGTTCTTGAGGCGGCTGTGGCCGCAGGCGCGCCCGAGGGAATTATTGATTGGATCGACACACCTTCGCTTGATTTGACCTCTACTGTAATGAAAGAAGCGGATATTATCCTTGCGACAGGCGGTCCCGGAATGGTTAAGTCGGCATATTCCTCAGGAAAGCCCGCAGTAGGCGTCGGCGCAGGTAATACTCCCGCCATCATCGACGACAGCGCAGATATCATTCTCGCCGTTAACTCGGTTATACATTCCAAGACCTTTGACAACGGTATGATTTGCGCATCCGAGCAATCGGTTATCGTCCTTGAGAGTATTTACGATGCGGTTAAAGAGGAGTTTGCTCGCAGAGGCTGCTATTTCCTTAATCCTGAGGAAACCGAAAAGGTGCGTAAAATAATCATTATCAACGGCTCGCTTAATGCGAAGATAGTAGGCCAGAGCGCGCACACTATCGCTGCTCTTGCAGGCGTTGAGGTTCCCCTTGAAACCAAAGTCCTTATCGGTGAAGTAGAAAGCGTCGAGCTTTCTGAGGAGTTTGCTCACGAAAAGCTCTCTCCCGTGCTTGCAATGTATAAGGCGAAGACCTTTGAAGAGGCTCTTGACAAGGCAGACAGGCTTGTTGAGGACGGCGGACTCGGTCACACGTCATCTATCTTTATAAATGAAATTACCGAAAAGGAAAAGCTCTCGGCATTCACGAAAAGAATGAGAACTTGCCGTATTTTAGTTAACACTCCCGCAGCTCAGGGCGGTATTGGCGACCTTTATAACTTCAAGCTTGCCCCTTCGCTTACTCTCGGATGTGGCTCCTGGGGTGGCAACAGCGTATCGGAAAACGTTGGCGTAAAGCATCTGCTCAATATCAAGACAGTAGCCGAAAGGAGAGAAAATATGCTTTGGTTCAGAACACCCGAAAAGATTTATATTAAGAAGGGCTGCCTCCCCGTAGCTCTTGACGAATTGAGAACGGTAAGAAAAGCAAAGAAGGCGTTTATAGTAACGGACACCTTCCTTTATCAGAACGGTTACACCAAGCCGATCACCGATAAGCTCGACGAGATGGGCATTCAGCACCAGACGTTCTTTAACGTTCAGCCCGATCCTACTCTTGCTAACGCAACCGAGGGCGCGGCTCTTATGAGAGCGTTCCATCCCGATACCATTATCGCGCTCGGCGGCGGCTCCGCTATGGACGCGGCTAAGATTATGTGGGTACTCTACGAGCATCCCGAAGCAGACTTTATGGATATGGCTATGAGATTTATTGATATCCGTAAGAGAGTTTACAGCTTCCCGAAGATGGGCGAGAAGGCGTACTTTATCGCAATCCCCACCTCTGCGGGCACAGGCTCGGAGGTTACCCCCTTTGCAGTTATTACCGACGAAAAAACAGGAGTTAAATATCCCCTTGCGGATTACGAGCTTCTTCCGAATATGTCGATTATTGACACCGACTTCCATATGTCCGCGCCCAAGGGACTTACTGCCGCGTCGGGCATTGACGCCGTGACACACGCGCTTGAGGCATACGTCGCTATGCTTGCAACCGATTATACCGACGGTCTCGCGCTCCAGTCGCTTAAATGCGTCTTCGAATATCTTCCCCGCGCTTATGAAAACGGTCAGACCGACGTCCTCGCCCGTGAAAAGATGGCAAATGCAGCGACGATGGCAGGTATGGCATTCGCAAATGCGTTTCTCGGTGTTTGTCACTCTATGGCGCACAAGCTCGGCGCATTCCATCATCTCCCTCACGGCGTTGCAAACGCGCTTATGATTGAAGAGGTTATTCGCTTCAACGCATCCGAGACTCCCGCAAAAATGGGTACGTTCTCTCAGTATGACCACCCGAAAACTCTTGCAAGATATGCAGAGATTGCAGATTATCTCGGCCTTTTGGGAGATACCGACGAACAAAAGATGGAAAATCTTATCAAGGCTATAAACGAGCTTAAGGCAAGGGTCGGCATTAAGGCAACTATCAAGGATTACGGAATTGATGAAGACGATTTCCTCGCCCGTCTTGACGATATGGTAGAGCAGGCCTTTGACGATCAGTGCACAGGCGCTAACCCCAGATACCCCCTTATGAGCGAAATCAAGCAGATGTATATTAACGCTTACTACGGTAGAGAGGTGAAGTAAAATGAAAATTATCGCAGAAAGAACCAACAAGACTATTTACCGAGACAACGACAGATGTATAAAGGTGTTCAGCGCTGAATATTCCAAGGCAGACGTTCTTAACGAAGCGCTTAATCAGGCAAGAATTGAGGAGACGGGGCTTAATATTCCGAAAATCCTCGAGGTCACTATGATAAATGGCAAGTGGGCTATCGTTTCTGAATTTATCGAGGGACGCACGCTTACGGAGATTATGGCTGACGAGAGCGAAAAAAGAAATGAGTATATCGACCTTCTCGTTGATATTCAAATGGAAATTCACAGCAAGACGGCTCCTCTGCTCAACAAGCTGAAGGATAAGATGAATCGCAAGATTTCTGAAACCTCCTTGGACGCGACCACGCGCTACGATCTGCATACAAGACTTGAGAGTATGCCAAAGCATACGAAGGTTTGTCACGGCGACCTCCGTCCCTCAAATATCATTATCACGCCTGAGGGAAAGCCCTACGTTATCGACTGGGCTCACGCAACTCAGGGCAATGCGTCGGCTGACGTGGCAAGAACTTATCTTCTCTTCTGCTTGAGAGGTGACAAAGAGGGCGCAGAATACTATCTCAACACCTTCTGCTTAAAGAGCGATACAGCAAAGCAGTACGTGCAGAAGTGGATGCCTATCGTTGCCGCTTCTCAGTCCGTAAAGGGCAGCGTAGAGGAACGCGATTTCCTTGCTCACTGGATACACGTCGTAGATTGGCAGTAAAAACGAAGATAACGCAAAAATAACGGCTTCAATTGGAGCCGTTATTTTTTACACATACACTAATAAAAATGAAAAGGCCACCGCAAATGAGGAAGTTTCCCTTTCACGGTAGCCTAAGCGGACTCGAACCAATAAGCCTCTCGGCGATAAATTTCCGCGTCTTTTGGCGCTACTCGCCTTGAAAAGTCCACACTTATCTTCGGCTTGCATCACCCAAATCCATCGAAAATTTATTCGACGAGAGGTGCGC
>JAZQGJ010000080.1:0-27917 GCA_045539995.1 Eubacteriales bacterium | reverse complement strand
AAGCACCGCCCCCCGAGCACCAATTTTTGATGCCCGGAGGGCTTATTATTTGACCACATGTTTGACCACTTACAGAACCGGAGCACATGGAGCCAAGAGTGCCAAAGAGCGCGTTTTGACAACTTTTGTGCACAGGAAAGGGCTAAACGGAGCAGAAACGCCCAGAAAATGGAAACTTTTGCCGTTGGGGTGGTAGAGGCCGCGAGGTCAAGTTCTGTTACTCAGGCACGAGTCGATTATACCGTCAAAACTCTTGACGTTGGTATAACAAAGCTGATATTTTGATTCAAAAGTAAGTTTTAAACGTTAATGTAAAAACTTATGCCTTTATTAAAGGTATTTTACCAGCTCGTCTATGCTCTTACGCTTCTTTTGGTGCAAAATGTCAGCCTCTTTTGCATATCCGAGCGTTATGACAAGACGGACCTTTCCGTCAAGTGAGCAATGCTCTTTTATTTTGTTATCATCAAACCAACCGAGAATACAGGTGCCAAGCCCCTGCGCCGTCGCCTCAGCAGTTATATATGCAGAGACTATTCCTATATCTATTGAACGGTAATCATTATTTTTGAGCTTTGCACCAAGAGCAGCTGACGAAACGTATGGCTTCTCGGATATTACGAGCAAGATCTGCGCGTCAGAGGCAAATTTATTCATGCCCATTCCCTGTGTCGCCTTAGCTACCTTTTTTGCGATTTCGCCCCGACAAACTGTTATCTGATACGGCTGTCCGTTACAGGCTGAGGGGGAAAGGCGAGCTGCCTGAAGAATAGCTTCGAGCTTTTCTTCTTCTACCGAGCGCTCGGCGTTGTAGCTTCTGCAAGACTGTCGTGATTCTGCAATTTCTCTGAAATTCATATTTATCTCCTATAAAAATTATCTCTGTTTTTATTGTATCACAAGCTGTGTCGTTTTTCAATCACTTTATTTTAATGAAACAACAAAAGTAGAGATTTTCAAAACAACTAAAAACTCCGTCAAAGTTTTTCTTCTGTGACGGAGCTTTTGTTTTTGGCGATATCAATCGGTTATTTTATAACCGTCTATAAGACGCTTTGAAATTTTCAGTTTTTTATTCGGGTGAAATTTAAGAAACAATTTCAGATATGGGAGTTTTATCCTTTATTTTGGAATAGTATTCGTTTACCTTTCTTGCGATTTCGGTATTTTCGCCGATTCCGCAGTAGGTGGAAAGCGCGTGGAATACGCCGTTATTGCGCGCGTCCTCCGACACCTCGCGGGAGGATTCATCGCCGTCGGGGGCGAAGTGAAGTCCTGCGGCGAGACCTGAAAGAATATACGTAGGCTGAATTCCGAGCTTCTCGCAGAGAAGCGCCGCGCCAACAAATCTATCGTTTTCCGAGAGCTTACGCTTGGTATCTCTTCCGACACGCTCTATAGTATCGCCAAGCAGCTTATTCTCAAAGCGCTCTAAAAGATTTTCGGAAAAAGCCTCGAGCTCTTCCATAGGTACGCCGTACTCAAGATTAAGCGCCTTTGATGACTCATAGAGGGCTTTGCTTGCAAGCTCCCTTATATCGGGATCGGAAATAGCCTCCCATATGTATGTGTATCCGCGAAGCGCGCCGAAATAAGCGGTAAGCGCATGGCTCATATTGTGCATAAAGAGCTTACGGCGAATAAAGAAGTGGAAAGGCGCAAAGGGCACCATGTTTTCAATTTTCGGAATTTCTCCCTTAAAGGCGTCCTTGTCAACAGGCAGCTCACAATATGGCTCAACGCATACGGCAAGCGGATTTTTCTCGGCTATCTCCTTCGGGGTTGCGGGCACCATTCTGCCGATAGACGGCTCGACTAAGGCTATATGGGAGTCAAAATATTCACATTCTGCCTCGTTCAGATTCTCTTTTACAATAGACGCAAAGTATTTATCCGCTTCTATCATATTCTCGCAGATTATAACGTTCAAGGGCGCTTCGATTCCCTTTTCCATTCTGCGACGGACGCCACAGGCAAAGGGGGCTGCGATGAACTTAAGTATATTTACGCCGACGGCAGTCGCCATGATATCAGCATTTGCCATCGCCTCGGCAATCGCCTCGTTATCTCTGCCGTTTACTCCGTGTACACCTGTCACTAAATATTCACGATAGCTATCTCCATCTGTAATATACACGGGATACTGTCCGTCGGTATTGAGCTTATCTATCACGGTCATATTAACGTCTATAAAGGAAATCTCATATCCTGACATATGGAAAAGCTGACCGATAAAGCCACGACCAATATTTCCCGCGCCGTACATAAGTGCTTGTTTCATAATTAAAGACCTCTCAAAAAAAGAATAATTTAACAGAAGTATTATACCACATAAAAAAAGGAAAAGCAATGTTTTAGCGCAATATTTATCATTTTCGGACAAATAATTTGAAAAATCATACATTAAATCAAAATTAGATTGACTTTTTTCAAAATTGTGGTATAATCTTTATGTTATTAAATATAAAATCACACTTTTGTAAAGGAGATAAATATGAAAACTAAAGGTGTTCGTATACACGGTGCAAACGACATACGTTTTGAGGAATTTGATCTGCCCGAAATGAAGGACGACGAAATTCTGGCGAAGGTAGTGTCAGACAGCGTTTGTATGTCATCGCATAAGGCGGCAATTCAGGGACCTGCGCACGCTCGTGTTCCTGATGACGTGGCAGAAAATCCTACTATTATAGGTCACGAATTCTGCGGAGAGATTCTTGCGGTTGGCAAGAAGTGGCAAGATAAATTCAAGGCGGGCGACAAGTTCGCGGTTCAGCCTGCGCTTGGTTTGCCCGGAAAGCTGGATGCTCCCGGATATTCCTTCCGCTATATAGGCGGCAGCTCGCAATACATTATTATTCCCAATGAGGTTATGGAATGTAACTGTCTGCTCCGTTATCAGAACGATACCTATTTCTACGGTTCTCTTGCAGAGCCTGTATGCTGCATTATCGGCGGTTATCACACGAATTATCACACGAACAACACCACTCATTTACACACTATGGGTATAGTTGAGGGCGGAAACACCATTCTTATGGCGGCGGCAGGTCCTATGGGACTCGGCGCAATTGACTACGCAATACACTGCGACAGAAAGCCCTCTTTGCTCGTTGTTACCGATATAGATGACGCCCGTCTTGCGCGCGCTGCTTCCATTATGACGGTAGAGGAAGCAGAAAAGAACGGCGTTAAGCTTGTTTACGTAAATACAAGCAAGGTCGAAAACGCGCGTGATTACCTCATGGAGTTGACAGGCGGAAAGGGCTACGACGACGCTTTCGTTTACGCGCCTGTGCAATCTGTAGTTGAGCTTGCAGACAGCGTGCTCGGATTTGACGGCTGCTTAAACTTCTTTGCAGGTCCTACTAATACCGCGTTCTCCGCAATGTTCAATTTCTACAGCGTACACTACAGATTCACTCACATCTGCGGAAACACGGGTGGAAACACCGACGAAATGATTGAGGCTATTGAAATGATGAATGACGGAAGACTCAATCCTACCGCGATGATCACTCATATAGGCGGTCTTGACGCAGTTGTGGACACCGTTATGAACCTCGATAAGATTCCCGGTGGCAAGAAGCTGATATACAACTTCATTTCTATGCCTCTCGTTGCTCTTGCAGATTTGGCAGAGCTCGGCAAAAACGATCCTCTTTACCGTGAGCTTGCTGTAATCGTAGAGAAAAACAACGGCTTGTGGTGCGCTGAAGCAGAGAAATATCTTCTCGCAAACGCGAAGCCTATCTGACGGTAAACAAGAAAATTCGAAACGCGTCTTTAAAAAAAGAGTCTTTCGTACCTAATAAAAAGGACTGTTAGCGGTGACCTGCGATGAAGCAGACTTGCCGTTGACAGTCCTTTTATTTTTTATGAAATTCAAAGAGAGATTTTCTCTCCTATATTCAAACTAAAAAGCGAATCATCCCCACGCACCGTATTTTCAAGCATACTCCAAAGTCCTTCCCTGTCATCTTCCTTTGGAGGCATATGCAGAAGCAGGATTTTTTGCGCGCCCGATTCCTTCGTCATACGCCAAGCTTGCGGCGTGATAGCATAGGAAAACGGAACGATCAACAGATCAGGCTTTGAATCTACTGCCATTTTGGGGAGAAAAAGAGGAGACGCGTCTCCCATAAAATAAACCGTACAGCTTCCCTTTATAACGTAGCTTACGTGAGGAATATCGGTTTTCCCTAAATGGCGTGTTTTATATAATGATACGCAAATCCCGTTTCCAAGCTCATAAAAAGGCAGGCTCTCAGGCCCGTAAACAGACCTGAGAGTCTTTTCCTTATAAAGCTTGGCATAAGACGCATCATAATGATCGGGATGCTCATGCGTAAACGCCAGAGCATCAGGCATTTTCTGCGTAAGGGTATCCTTGAGCGTGTCGGGCGTCCCAAGATAGGGCGGCAAGGGCTCGCATACTCCGTCAAGGAGAATGCTCTTGCCGTCTATCTCAAGCAAAACTCCGGCATTCGCTGTTCGAGTTACCGTAAGACCAAGCATAATCAAGCAAAATCTGCGTAATTATACGCCCTTCTGAGCGCGGCGAATCGCCTCAGCCTCAGTGCAGCCGTCCTCGACAACGTGTCCGGGCAGCGGAACAAGCTTTTCATGGATCGCGTCAAGGATCCAGGAAGCCTGCGGGAAGAAGAACTGGTCAAACTCGAAGGGAGGTGTGATCCAGTTACGAGCGCCAACTACTACGGGTGGCGCATCAAGATCGTCGAAGCAAAGCTCTGTGATATTCTTTGCAACGTCGCTCATAAACGAGCCTCTTGCGCAAGCGTCGGAAACGAGAACTACGCGGCCTGTTTTCTTAACGGACTCGATGATCTTGGTGTAATCCAGAGGAACAAGAGAGTGAATGTTGATGATATCTGCTTCCATACCGCACTTCTCGGAGAGCTGCTTTGCAGCGTCAACTGCGCGATAAAGAGCTGCGCCGATAGTAAGAATGGTAACGTCCTTACCGTCGCGAACCTTGTTGGTATCACCGAATTCGATCTCATAACGTTCAGTAGGAACGCCGCCCTCGTGGAACTGCTCGCCTACGTCGTAGATTCTCTGGCTCTCGAAGAATACAACGGGGTCTGTGCCCTTAAGAGCCGATTCCATAAGTCCCTTAGCCTCCCAAGGCGTTGCGGGGAAGCAAACCTTAAGACCGGGGATATGAGCGCAGAGCGCTGTCCAGTCCTGGCTGTGCTGCGCGCCGTACTTAGAACCAACCGAAACACGAAGAACAACGGGCATCTTAAGAATGCCTGCGCTCATCGCCTGCCACTTGGACATCTGGTTGAATATTTCGTCACCTGCGCAACCGATGAAGTCGGCGTACATAAGCTCAACAAGAGCGCGTCCACCCGAAACGGCGTAGCCTACCGCAGTACCTACGATAGCTGCTTCTGCTATGGGAGAGTTGAAGAGACGGCTATGCGGGAATGCGTCCATCATACCGCGATAAACGGCAAATGCGCCACCCCAGTCACGGCAGTCCTCGCCGTATGCTATAAGGGTAGGATCCTCATAGAATCTGTCATAAATAACCTCGGACAATGCGTCGCGAAGGTTAAAGAGCTTCATCTTGGAAACAGGCTTGCCGTCAACTACGGGGCAACGCTCCTTTTCCTTGATTTTCTTATAAGCAGGAACCTCTGCAAGAGGCATATTCACTTCGGGCTCACGGTCATCGAGCTTTTCAACCTTCTGATTAGAGAACATCAGGCGCTCAACAACAGCGGGATCCTTACGGAAGTCAACGTAGGGGCTGATTTCAGGATCAGATGCTGCCTTACAAATGAGAGTCATGCGCTCTGCAGTCTCTGCAAGGATATCCTCAAGCTTAGCGTCACCGACAACGCCTGCCTCAACGAGGCCTTTACGGTAAGTGATGATCGGGTCGATCTCACGCCATGCGTCGATCTCCTCTTTCGTACGGTAAGCGTTCTGGTCAGAGGTCGAGTGTCCTGAGAAGCGATAAGTAAGTGTGTCAAGAAGAACGGGGCCCTCTCCGTTACGAAGGATCTTGAGCTTTCTCTCCATTGCGTCGATAACAGCGAGAGGATTGAAGCCGTTAATACGCTCTGCGTGGAACTGAGTGGGGCTGATACCCGAACCGATGCGGGCAAGCATATCGTAACCCATAGTCTCGCCACGAGTCTGGTCGCCCATACCGTAAGAGTTATTAAATACGTTGTAAAGAATCGGCATACCGCCCTTGTGGTTTTCCCAAAGAGTGTTGAACTGATCCATAGCGGCAAAGTTCATAGCCTCCCAAACGGGACCGCGAGCCATAGAGCCGTCGCCAGAGTTACAAACTACGATACCCTGCTTGCCGTTGATCTTCTTAAAGAGCGCGGCGCCTGTAGCGATAGCGGCAGAGCCACCAACGATTGCGTTGTTGGGGTAAATACCGAAGGGCAGGAAGAAAGCGTGCATAGAACCGCCCATACCCTTGTGGAAGCCTGTATCGCGGGCAAAGATCTCGGAAAGTGTTCCGTAAAGAATGAAACGGATAGCAAGCTCTTTAACGTCGCTGACGGGGCCGAGCTTCTCGGTTGCGCGAAGAGCCGAGCCACCAAGGAAGCCTTCCATTATTGTCATAAGCTCCTGTTCGCTGAGCTTATGGATGCAGGAGAGAGCCTTTGCGAGAATCTCGGAGTGGCTACGGTGAGAACCGAACGAGAAGTCGTTCTGATCGAGAAGGTATGCCTGTCCTACGGCAGCCGCCTCCTGTCCGATAGAAAGGTGAGCAGGACCGGGATAGGTTGTCTCTATACCGTTATAGAGTCCCTGAGTCTTGATCTGATTGAGCATTGACTCAAACTCGCGAAGAACGGTAATATCACGGTAGATACGAACGAGATCGTCGTCGCTGTAGCGCTTTCTCTCATCCTTGATTGTCTTGTTGTAGGCGTTTACCGGAATGTTCTTGAAAGTAATCTTACCAGGCGCCAACGTTTCCTGGGGATCTACGAATAGATTCTTTGGCATATTTATTTCTCCTTTTGGATTTTATATAAATTTATTTTCTCAGATGTGGAAAATCGCTTCGCGAATGATCTCCGCTACAGTAGGATGCGGGAACACGAGCTTCTTAAGACGTGTGGGGGTAAGCTCGGTATCGATCATCATCGTAGCTGTCATAATGATTTCGGAAGCGTAAGAGCCAACCATGTGGCAGCCTACAAGGCGGTTTTTATCGGTATCGACTACGAGCTTGATAAAGCCCTTTCCGCCCTCGTTCTCGGCAAGATAACGGCCAGCATAGGACATAGGAAGCTTGATCTCTTTGACAGTCATTCCCTTTTCCTCAGCGCCCTCCTTGCTATAGCCTACGCTTGCTACCTCAGGATCGGTGTAGATTACAGAGGGGATAACGTCGTAACGCATCTCATCATTCTTTCCAAGCATATGATTTACAGCGACCTCAGCCTCTCTGTACGCGGTGTGAGCGAGCATCAGCTTACCGTTACAGTCGCCGATTGCGTAAACTCCCGACACGTTGGTGCACAGATGTCTGTCCGTCTTGATTGCGGCTCTGTCCATATCGAGCTGCAAGCTCTCAATGCCGATGCCTGCGGTAGAGGGCTTACGGCCTGCCGAAAGAAGAACCTTATCGCAAGGAAGCTCTTTCTTTTCGCCGTTTTCTTCATATACAACGCTGCCCGCCTTAATTTCAAGCACCTTGGAGGAAAGCTTAAAGGTCATACCGCGCTTTACAAAGGCATCTGTAAGAACCTTGCAGATTTCAGGATCGGTAGCGCCTGCAATCTTGGGCATCATTTCGATTACGGTGACGGCAACGCCTACGCTTGCAAAATAGTATGCCATTTCAAGTCCGATAACGCCGCCGCCGATAACCACGAGGTTTTTAGGAAGCGTTTTTTCGTCAAGCACCTCACGGTTAGTGAGTACGAAGCCTGATGCAAGGCCTTCCTTAAGACCGTGCACGGGAGGAACTACGGTCTCGGAGCCTGATGCGATGGCGAGGCGCTTGCCCTCGTAGACAACGCCGTCTGCCTCAACGGCAAAGCCGTTTGCCGTTTTACCCTTTATTACAGCGTTTGCGCTGATTACCGTTACTTTATTGCTCTTCATAGTAGCGCCGACACCAGAAACGAGTGTCTTTACTACTCCGTTCTTTCTTTCAACTACCTTTGCGTGATCGTATGTAACACCGGTAGCCGTAACGCCGAACGCCTCGCTCTCACGCGCGTGTCTGTACATTTTCGAAGAATTCAAGAACGTCTTTGTGGGGATACAGCCTTCGTTGAGGCAGGTGCCGCCAAGAGCCTTTTTCTCGAAAACGGCAACCTTCATGCCGCCCTGAGCCGCGCGCTCTGCGCAAAGATATCCGCCGGGGCCTCCGCCCACAACTAACAAGTCAAAAATTTCCATAATAATATCTCCTTATTTCGCAAGAAGCGCTGTGAAGCTCTCGAGATTCTCGCAAAGCTCCTTCAAGAAACGGGAAGCAGGCGAGCCGTCTATAGCGCGATGGTCATATGTCAAGCTGAGTGTCATAGCGGGATAAACCTGAAGCGAGCCGTCGGGCGCCTTTCTTACACGGTCCGTGGTGCAGCAAACACCGAGTATACCTGTCTGAGGCGGGTTGATGACGGGTGTAAAGGACTCAATGCCCAAGCTGCCGAGGTTGGAAACGGTAAACGTTCCGCCAGCAAGCTTATCGGGGCTGATGTTACCCTCACGGCACTGTGCCGCAAGAACCTTGACTTCCTTGGAAATCTCGAGCAAGCTCTTCTCGTCTGCGCGGAAGATCGTCGGAACCATAAGTCCTCTGGGGGTATCAACCGCTACTCCGAGATTTACGTGCTTAAACAAGCGAATATTGTTATCGTCAAGCATATGCGCGTTAAGGTCGGGATGATTAAGAATCGTTCTCGAAACGGCATAAAGAACTATGTCGCCAAGCGTAATGCCAGCATACTCTCCCTCTGCCGCCTTAAGCGTCTTGCGGTAAGCAAGAATTGTACTTGCGTCGAACGAGGAGTTGTGCGTAAGCTGAGCCATCGTCGAGAGTGAAGCGTGCATCGACTTGCTGATTGCGCGGCGAATTCCGCTGAACTTCACGTCGGTGTACTCCTCTTCTGCAGGCGCAGCGTTTGATGCGGGCGCGGAAACGACCTCCTCTGCCTTTGCTACAACAGGATTTTCCATAAGGTTTCTTACGTCGCGCTCGATAATTCTTCCGTTCGGGCCTGTGGGTGTAGCGAGCGAGGCGTCAACGCCTGCGCGCTCTGCGAGCTTTTTCGCTCTGGGAGAGATAGCAGACTTCTCACCTGCAGACGCAGTTGTAGCCGCTACCGGTGCTGCTTCCTTCTTTTCTTCCACTACGGCAGCCTCTGCGGGCTTCTCTTCTGCGGCAGGCGCAGAAGCGGCGGAATCGGGGCGAAGCGCCGAGCAATCCTCACCTGCGTTACCTATAGCGCAAACGTTTACAAGACAAGGCACTTCATCGCCTTCATTATAAAAAATTTCAAGAAGTGTGCCTTCTGCGGTAGATTCACATTCGAAGCTCGCTTTATCGGTTTCGTATGAAAAGAGAATATCTCCTACCTTTACCGCATCTCCAATTTTCTTTTCCCACGTACCGATTATACAGCTCTCTACCGTGATACCGGCCTTGGGCATTATTACAGCATTTGCCAAAACAAATCCTCCTTAAAAATATAATTGCTGGTTCATTATAACATATTATAACATTTATGTCAATCACTTTTGTGAAAAATATGCGCTTTATTTTGCTTTATCAGAGTATTTTTACTCCGTTTTCCTCGCATTGTCTGACGAAGTCCTCAGGTAACGGCTCATCACTTATGATATAATCAACGTCGGATATCTGCGCGAAGGTGAACGGCATCAGGCGTCTGAACTTATCGGCGCCGCATAGAACGACGCTTGTACGCGCTTTTTTGATAACGAGCCTTTTTATAAGCATATCGGCTTCGGTGCCACAGGTAAAGCCCGATTCGGACGAGCAGCCTGATACGCCGACGAAGGCAAGGTCAATATTGATATTCTCTAAAACAGACAGAGTGTTGCCACCAAAGACCGAAAGCGTTCTCGGATTTATTGTTCCCCCGCAGAGATTGACCGTAGGATTTTTAAGACGGCAAAGCTCAAGCGCGATATTCGGGCTTATCGTAGTGATATTGAGATCCATATCGGGCAGATTGCGAGCAAGTATAATATTTGAAGTACTGGCGTCAAGAAAAACAGAGCTCTGCGGATGTATAAGCTTCATCGCCTTTTTCATCATCGACATCTTTCCCGCATTGTTTTCCTTCATTCTGATATTGAATTCCACGTCGTCAAGCTGATGCACGGAACGCACGCCGCCACGGTATTTTGTGACGATTCCCATTTCTTCAAGTGCGGTAAGGTCTCTGTGCAAGGTCATCAGAGACACCTCGGGAAAAATCTGCTGCAGCTCCTTTATTGTGGCAAAGCTTCGGCTTTCAATATATTTCTTTATCCGTTCCTGTCTTATGCGATTCATAGCCCCTCCTGTTTCAAGGAATTGAGTTTATAACATTTTATAACATAATTATATCACAGGGTTATCATTTTGTCTATTGACATTTTCCACAATTTATATTAAAATATTAGTATAAAATTACCTAAGGTGATGATATGATCAAAAAACTTCAATTTTATATAAGCGACACGCACAATCCCTATCTTAACCTTGCCAAAGAGGAATTTCTTTTTGACACAGTAGATAAAGAAACCTTGATTTTATATCTGTGGCAAAACAAAAATACCGTTGTACTCGGGAAAAATCAGAACGCCTTTTTAGAATGCCGTACCGAACTTTTAAAAGCGGAGGGGGGCGTACTTGCGAGACGTCTCTCGGGTGGCGGCGCCGTCTTTCACGATCTCGGAAATCTGAATTTCACCTTTATTTGCGCAACTGAAAACCTCGACGTTTCAAAGCATATGCTTCTTATAAAAAGAGCCTGCGCAAGCGCGGGAATCGAGGCAGAGCTTTCGGGGCGCAACGACATTCTGGCAAACGGAAGAAAGTTTTCGGGAAACGCATTTTATAACAGCAAGGGGCGCTCATATCATCACGGAACGCTCTTGATAAACGCGGATATGGAAAAGCTCAGCCGTTATCTCACTCCACCAAAGGCGAAGCTCGAATCCAAGGGAATCAAATCGGTAAAATCGAGAGTAATAAATCTTTCTGCGCTTTGTCCGTCTCTTTCCTGTGAGGATATGAAAACGCATCTTTTGTCTGCCTTTGAAGACGTCTATGGATTAACGGTTAAAGCATTCGGAGAGCTTGACGAGGAGCGCCTTGCCGAGCTTAGCAGGCGCTATGAAAGCTGGGAGCATCTCTACGGCACTCCTCTGCCCTTCAACGTTGTCTGTGAGGGGCGCTTATCCTTTGGTAGCGTTCTTTTTCAAATATGCGTAAAAAACGGAATCGTGACGGCGCTCAATTTTTACACCGACGCGCTTGACTCCGAGCTTTCAGACACCGTTAAGCGCGCGCTTTCGTCTCTGCCCTTTGAACCTTCTTCTATACGACAGGCTCTGACAGAGGTCTTGCCGGAGCCTCAGGCCAGAGAAATAGCCGAGCTTTTTGAAGAGCAGATATTCTGACAGAGGCTTCTGTAAATTTCATCGTCCGACTGATGTAAATAAAGATTTACATTATGAAGTTGAAGCATTCATTACATAAGCTCCGCATTTGTATTACAAGCGCGTTGGTCTGCATCCTTGCCCCTGTTTTGCTTCGCCGTTGAGGACAACACACTCTTTTTTGGTTTTTGCCGACAATTTCGGCTTTTATCAAAAAAACAAACAGCCATTGGCGTACCTGAGATAAATCAGGTCGCCAACGGCTGTTTTAAACATAATCAATAAAACGGTAAATTTGAGTTCTCTTATTACTTTAACTGCTCTTTAATTTTTTGAAGGTCTTTTCTATACGCGTTAAACTCCGTATTATCAGGGATCGTTTGAAGAACGTAGGCTATTCTTCCCATCAAGGAATCAATATATAACCGCTTATCCGAAATACAAGCCCTTTTTAAATGCTCATCAAGACCGAATTTTTTGATATAATAGACCTCCTGACGTATTTTCTTTTTATACTCTTTTGTTATATTGATCTTCTCGTTTACGACAATTCCCGTTACCGTTTGTCGCTTGTATTCCGAAATGACGACGGTCTTTCGGTTTTTCAAAAAAAGCCCAAGCTTTTTCAATTCATCCTTAACAACTGAAATTATTTCTTTCTCGTCAAAGTCTCCTGAGAAGGTCATATCATCGCAGTATCTCGTATATGCGACGTTTCTTTTTTTACAGAGATTTCCTATTTTCTCATCGAAATCATACATAATGATATTCGTTATCATCGGTGAAGTGGGCGCTCCCTGCGGAAGCGATTCCTTATAGTAGCAAAGCATAGTCAGCAATACGCGAACGGGTTCCGAATATTTTTCTTCATAGAATACCTTATTTTTCACCTGTGAATAGAGAATATTATCAAAAAAGCCCTCTATATCCAGCTTCAGTATTTTTTTCTTTCCGACGTGAGGTCTTGCGTTGCGCTGCACGCTGCTTCCCACTTTGTATGCCATAGCGTATACCGAAATGGGATAATAAGACAATATGTTATCGGCGATAGACCTCTGTACCTTTTTCAAAATCAAATCGGGAACGGAGAGCCTTCTGTTAGTTCCGTCACTTTTTGGAATACAGACGTTATGATAATGCTTCTCAAGATTATGGCTTAATCCGTACAATGTTCTGAGTGAAAAGCCCAAATCATGCTCTATAGAAGCTAATTCCTTATAAACTACCATAAAAGCCCTCCCTTCCCTTTTTTCAGAACAACACTAATTTGCACGGTGAAAAGCGCAGACATAGCGCGGGCAAGGCGAAGTTGACGAAGCCTTGCTTCACTATGTTGAGCATTTTCATCTGAACGGAGCAAGTCCGTTAAGCAAAAGATTCTTGAGACGCCTGACGGCGAAAGAATACTTTTGTAGGGCTTGCGCAGCGAACGTGGTAAGCATAAGTGAAAAGATGACGACTCGCCATCCCCATCGAAAATCGAAATACACTGTTGTTCTTACGCTATTGTACAGCATTTTTTCGGCTATGTCAAGTGGTTATTAAAATCAAACGGCTTTTTTCAGTCCGCGCTATAACGCAATTATAGCAAAAAGGCTATACCAAGCTCGATAATTATTCTGCTTGATATAGCCCTCATTATTTTGATTTTTTTATTGATCGTCTCCGACGCTATCTTATTTTATATCAACGATGCATACGTCGAAGGACTCGCATTCCACTTCGCCGACGAATTTGTTGTTTTTATCGGTAATAACTACTTTTTGCTTTTCGTCCGAATAATTGAACAGAACTGCTTTATTAACGTCGTTGTAGAAGGTTGTTTTTACATTTGGATTATCCACCTTTATGGGCTGATTATCTATAACATCCTTGTAAACTAAAGCGTACACCTCTGCATAATCGCCTGCAAAAGCATTCTGCTTCGAAAGAAGATTTTTCTCCATCGGGAAGTTGAGGAAATAAACGGTGCCTTTTCCGTAATTGAACTTGGTAAGCGCGGGAATTCCCAGATTATCGTATGCGAGAACCTCAGCCCCAACAGAGAATATCTCTCTTCTCCAGCCTCTCTCAAGCTTAATGGTCTTGCCCGAAATTTCGACCTCGCACTGCTCATTCGCAACCTTGGTGTCGTGAACCTTTATTCCGCAGAATTCGGAAAACTCGGAGAGGTATCCGTCATCTATTGACAAATACATAGTAGCCCCCTCATAGACTCTCTTTTTAAGCTCAAAATACTGCTCTCTGGGAAGTGATTCATATCCCGTAAATGACGGAAGCATATACTTATCCGCCTTTGGAATTTCATATTTCGGATATGCAAACTTCAACTGTAAATTCAGGCTTCTCGCAAGAGAGTACGCCATATAGCAAATTCCCCAGTTATCCTGTCCTATGCCTGTTATACAAACAATATCCTCTTTCGGCGAATCAGGCTTGAAATCAAACGAGCTTATACGTTCTATAATTTTTTTGGTTTCAACAAGCACAGGCTTGGGATTGCCGTTACGGTCAAACATACCGAGCTCGCGCTCCATCATATTCCACGCGTAAGGGGCGGTCTCTAAATGAGATTGCTCGTTTGCGCACCACCACATAATACCGTGGTTTCCGTTAAGCCATGCCTGATATGCCGTAGCCTTCATGAAGTTAGCCTCCGTCTCTTCATCACAGGTCATAGGACCAAGAGATCCAACCTCTTCAGGAAAGCACGGTTTGCCCGAAATGTCAGAATAGAGCTTGTTTTCGCAGGGGGAATGCATTAAAGTCCTGTACTGAAGCATTCCGTCCTTAAAGCAATGAGGCACGAAATGCGGATAGGGGTGTGTCGTAAGAATATCGCAGTATTCGCCCTGGTCTTTAATACTCCAGGTGCCGTCAACCTGTATGCCGTGCATATCCGAAATGACAGGACGCGTTGAGTCGCACGCTCTTATAGCGTTCGCGATTATGCCTGTCCAGGAAGAAGCCATATCGTTATCCGCGCCGCTCATGCAGTTACATTCATTTCCAAGTCCCCACGCATAAACACATTCTCTGTCTTTAAAGCGCGGAACAAAGCCCTTTATAAATTTCATCTGAAGCCTAAGAGCTAAAGGATCGGCAAAAAGATTTCTTCCCTCCAATACGGGAGGAATAAAAAGTCTTCCACTCATCCAGCCTGTAATCAAGGCAACTATGAGCTTAACGCCGTTTTCTTCGCAAATATCGCAAAAGATTTCAAATCTTTTTAACATAGTCTCGTCAAGATAATTTTCGTTATCGAAGAGCTGTCCGTTTACGTGCCGCATTTCGCGAGCTCTTCCTTGCGCCGCATAAAGCTTTGCCACAGGCTGAAAGTCTCTCCAGTTCGGAAAAACTCTTATGTGCTTTATGCCGTAATTACAAAGAGCCTTTATGTCCTTGCGTACAACGTCCTCGTCCCAATTATTCCACATTTCCACGCCTGCATTCGATGCCCAATAGTTACAACCAATCATAAAATCCATAGTGTTTTTTACCTCTTTTCGAACATTTGGTTTTAAGAAAATTTTTCGCATTTAATTTTATCATAAAAGCACCGTTTTGTCAAGCAATATACGGAATTTTCTTGTATAATACGTCTCTACTTTTAGTCGATATATTCAAGTCTTTGTTGCGTTTTTGTTCTCATTTGCGAGCAGTTCAATACCCTTGAAGTGAAAAGCCTTTGCAAAATCAAAAAACTTCTGTAAATTACTCTGTTTTGCTTGACTTTTGGCTGTATATGAATTATAATAATATTTGGTTGTATCAAGCAAAAAAACAAGCATACTTTTATAAGGAGATTTATATGAGACGTAACGCAGTAATCGATGAATTTTTTACCGATCAGCCAGAGCTTCTTTTCGTAGAGGATTTAAAGAAGCCCTATCATCAGGAGCCACTTCCGAATTACGGAAAAAGAGCTATTGAGGACGGGGAAATTTGTGTTGACGGACTGTATCTTGTGCGTGAATTCAAGGACGAAAACGGACTTTTAGACACCGCATACGCTGATTTCGAGCTTTTTTCTAAAATTTACAATATAGGTGGCAAGAGCTTCCCTGTAATTACAAAGCAGGTCCTGACGGGTTGCTTTGAAGAATTCTTCGTAGAGGTTACAGATAAAGCTATCACAATTTCGGCAAACGATACAGAGGGTATAAGACGCGGTATTTATTATTTGGAGGACGAGCTTATCTCAAGCGAAGGTCCTTACCTTAAGCCCTCAAAAATACGTAAAACTCCTTACATAAAGAAGAGAATAACGAGAGGCTTTTTCAGCCCCACGAACCGTCCGCCGAAAAACGAGGACGAGCTTAGCAACGATATAGATTACTATCCTGAGGAATACCTCAACCGTTTGGCGCACGACGGCTCAAACGGACTGTGGATCTATACTCGTTTTTCAGACATTATTCCCTCAAACGTCATAACAGAATTCGGCAAGGGGTATGAAAAGAGAATCGCAAAGCTGAATCGCACGTGCGAAATATGTGAAAAATACGGTATTGGTGTTTACGTATTCGCTATTGAACCTATGGCGCCAACGGGTGAGCTTCAGAAGAAATACAGCGAACTCATCGGTGGCGGTGCCACTTTCGCAAAGTATTCTATCAAGCCCATGTGTACTCACACAAAGCTCGGCAGAGAATATTGTATAGACGCTACAAAGCAGCTCTGTGAATTAGTGCCTAAGCTGACGGGCTTTATATCAATTACTCAGGGCGAAAGAACCACATCCTGCGGCGCAAGCGGTCCCGTGTCCTGTCCTCACTGCGGTCACGTTCCGAAAGGCGAGTCGGTTGCCCAGACTGTAGATTGCTTACAGGAGGGTATTCGCCGCAGCGGAAGAACCGACGTTGAATTTATAAGCTGGACGTACGGCAACAGAGCCTGGGAATACGAGGCTATTTCGGATTACATAAAGCACGTTCCCGCAGACGTTGTGAACATGCAGAACTTTGAGGAAATGGGTTACGCCGAGCAGCTCGGCAGGGTTCGTCAGAGCGTTGACTACTGGCTCTCCTACCCAGGTCCTTCCGAAATGTTCCAGCATACCGCGAAGGAAGCTATTCGCTACAACAAGCCTATGTATGCAAAAATGCAGATCTGCTGCTCTCACGAGGTGGCTTCTCTTCCCTACGTACCTTCTCCCGGACACGTTTATGAAAAGATGAGGGGCGCGAGAAAATTCAACGTAACGGGTGTAATGGAGTGCTGGTACTTCGGTAACTATCCATCCATTATGAGCAAGGCGGCAGGCGAGCTCGCTTTCTGCGATGATTACTCGAAAAAAGATGAATTTATGCTCCGTCTCGCTTCTATCTTCTGTGGAAAAACCAACGCGCCCAAGCTTGCAGAGGCGTGGAAACGTTTTGAAGAAGGATATTCAAACTATCCTCTCAACATTATGTTCAGCTACTACGGACCTATGCACGACGGCGTTTGCTGGGAGCTTAGCCTCAAGCCCCGTAACTTCTACCCCGCAAGAACATGGCAACTCGTGGATAAGCCGAACGGAGACAGAATCAACGACTGTTTGCTCTGGGGCCATACTCTCGACGAAGCAATCACTCTTGTAGAGAGAATGAGAGATGAGTTTATAGAAGGCGAAAAGATTCTTGAAAGCGCAATCATTCCCGAAGAGCACCTATCTGTAATCAGAGCGTTTTCCGTGCTTGCCAAGAGCAGCGCGAATATCCTCAAGTTCTATAAAAAGCGCGAGCAGCTCGGCTTAGGCGAGGGCGACGCTATGACTCTTCTCTCCGAAATGAGAGAGTTAGTAAACTCCGAAATGGATCTCAGTCTGCAAATGGTCAAGCTTTGCGAAGGAGACTGCCGTCTCGGATATCACTCGGAAGCAGAGGGCTTCAAGTTCTTCCCGAAGAAGCTCTATCACAGAATAGAGACACTCAAGGAATTGCTCAGAACCGAATTTCCCGAGGTAGAGGAACGCGTAAAAGCGGGACTTTCTCCTCTCGAATACTATGACGGCGTTGAAGAGGACGTTGCCCACTACACTATGGCATACGGCGACATTTCACGCGCTGAATGGGTAACCGTTGAAGACAATCTTAAGTTCTGCTCTTCATACGACGATGAGAATTTCTATCTCAAGCTGACAGAGTGCGAGAAGTCGGTGATTTCCGCCGAATTCAAGCTTTTCAATCCCTATCCGCCGTTAACTCTACGAAATGATGAGCTGATATTCCTTGGACTTGAACCGAAATGCTACTACTCCCTGTTCGGTGAAAGGGCTGAAAAGGAGCTTGCTAAATTCAAGGTTACAAAGTGCGATGACGGAATACTCATTTCCGTAAAGAGAAAGGATATAGACTGGACCGAGGACAGACCAATGAAGATGAATATCAAAATGGGCGACTTCCTGTGGTGCAGAGAAAAGCCCGAGGAGGAAATGCACAGTCTCGGCAAATCCACTCTTTCCCCCTGCGCATTCGGCTGGTTTATGCCCGAAAAGAGAAAATAATAACTTTTAGTTACATTTAATAAAAAAGGCGCGTGTGAAAAAGAGATTTTTATCTCCTATCCGCGCGTCTTTTTTCTTTTTTAATTTATGAACAAGTATTGACAAGAATATAAATAAGTGCTAAAATATACAACTGTGAATAAAATAAGCCTTATGAGCTTTCTTGAAAGGACTTTTAAAATGGAAATCTTGTTGAGCATCTCCTGCGCTCTTATAGCAGGACTTTTGATGTCAAGGGTAGTAAAGCCGTTAGGTCTCCCTGCCGTTACGGGATATCTCGTAGCGGGCGTTCTTATAGGTCCCTACTGTCTCGGTCTTTTAGGCGTGGAGGGGCTTGGTTTTCTCTCTATGGAATACGTAGAAAAATTCAGTTTGATTTCAGACGTGGCGCTCGGATTTATCGCTTTTTCTATCGGAAACGAATTCCGTCTTTCCGACCTCAAAAAGACGGGTAAGCAAGCGACAGTAATAGGAATAATTCAGGCTCTTGTCGCCACTCTCTTTGTGGACGTCGCGCTTATTGCGTTAAGCTTTATTCTCGGCGAGGACGTGCTTCCCAAGAGCGTTTGCATCACGCTCGGCGCTATCGCTACCGCGACTGCTCCTGCCGCTACCCTTATGGTAGTGCGTCAGTATAAGGCGAAGGGCAAGCTAACAGATATTCTGCTTCCTATAGTTGCGCTTGACGACGCTGTGGGACTTATCGTTTTTGCCGTTTCCTTTGGAATTTCCAAGGCCATGGTGAGAGGTGAAACCGATATCGTATCCATAATTGTAAATCCGCTTTTGGAAATAGTTGTTTCACTTCTTCTCGGCGCTGTTATCGGCTACATATTTTCAGAAACGGAAAAGCTCTTTCACTCGCGAAGCAAGCGCCTTTCAGTTTCTGTTACGTTCGTATTTCTCACTGTCGCCCTGACTATGATAAAAATAGAGCTTGGCTCTGTAATAATCAGCGCGTCTCCGCTTCTTACCTGCATGATGCTCGGAACAATCTTCTGTAACGTCTGTGAGTCGTCGGAGGAGCTTATGGACCGTGTTGACCGCTGGACCACGCCGCTTTTTATTCTTTTCTTCGTAATCAGCGGCGCTGAGCTTGAGCTCGGCGTATTTACAAGCCTTGCCGTCGTGATTATCGGAATTGTATATATAATATTCCGTTCACTTGGAAAAATCTTCGGCGCTACGTTCAGCGCGCGCCTTATGAAATGCGATGAAACAATTGTCAAGCATCTGGGAATTACGCTTCTGCCACAGGCAGGTGTTGCGCTCGGAATGTCCGTTACCGCAATGCAGCTTGGCGCTTACGAGGGCGGTCTTATAAGAAATATAATTCTGTTCTCCGTGCTTATTTACGAGCTTGTAGGCCCTATAATGACAAAGAATGCGCTTATAAAAGCAGGAGAAATTATACCCGAGGGCAGAAAATCGGCGAAAAAGATAGACGCTCACCGTGTAAAATAAAGCCACTTTATAAAACATATAAAAGGGCTTGTACGATAAATTAAGAGCAAACTTGAAAAAGTTATCCAAAAAAATTTATTTTTTCTATTGACTTTTAAAACTTAAATGTGTATAATATTATGTACGACTTTGAGAATTCGTCCTTTTATTCTCAAAAAAACTAAAAGCGGTAGGTGATGATTTATGAAATTAGATTTAAGACCTATGCTCGCAGGTGAATGTCGTTCTCTCGATCTGAATTTTAATCTTGCTCCGCAGGATTACTCGGAAGACCGCACAAGCAATCTTTGGGGTGTTAACTTCTCCACGCCTCTTAGCGTACTCGGCAAGATTACCAACTCAGCCGGTTACATGCGTCTTTCGCTTGAGGCTCGTATCGAATATGTGGCTGCTTGCTCACGTTGTCTTTGCGACGTACCCGGTAACTTCAGTTTTATAGTGGAAAAAACTGTCGCGCCCGCGAATATACTCGAAAGCGAGGACGAGGATAAGCTTGACGATTACGCCATTATCGAGGACGGCTTTCTTGATTTGGACGAAATGCTCCTTGAGCTTCTTGAATTGGACTTCCCGTCAAAGATCCTTTGCAAAGAGGATTGTCTCGGACTTTGCCAGAAATGCGGCAAGGATCTGAATTACGGCGACTGCGGTTGTGTTACGAAAGAAATCGACCCCAGACTTGCGCCTTTGCAGAAAATACTTATGCAAATGAAAGAGCAAGAAAAAGAACAAAAAGATAAAAAATAATTAATAATATACAGCACATTGTGCTAACGACTAAGGAGGTATATCAAAATGGCAGTACCGAAGAGAAAAGTATCTAAAGCGCGTAGAGACAAGAGACGCTCCAGCACATGGAAGTTGAATCTTCCGAGTCTCGTAAAGTGCCCTAAGTGCGGTGCTTTTAAGCTTACTCACCGTGTTTGCAAGGCTTGCGGCTATTATAACGGCGAGGAAATCATTAAGACAGAAGAATAATCTGTGATTTAAAAGGGATTAGCGCGAGGCTAATCCCTTTTATTTTTAATTGCAAAACAAGGTAAATCTTATTGATTTGACCTTGTTTTTTGTTATTGCTATACTTGTGTTTCACAATTTGTTGATGTATGGTCAAGCATTTTATTTGTGAAATTTCGGTGTAAACTCTACACCTCTTATAAGAAAATCTATAGAAACGTCAAAATAGTCCGAAAGCAAAAGTAACATTTGAATGTCAGGATTTCTTTTACCCGTTTCATAATAAGAAAGCGCTTCCCTGCTTATATTTAAATCCATGGCAACCTTTATTTGACTGTACCCTTTTTTCTTTCTTATTGCACGCAATCCTTTCACGGCAACCTCCTGATTAAAAAATTTTTAAAACCCCTTGACATTAGTGTAACATTATGTTACAATATTTATGTAACAGTTTGTTACATTGCCTTTTTCGGCAAAATTTTTTCTTATTTACTTTAATATATGCAGAAAGGAGAAACAAAAATGGGAAAAAACAAATCTATAGCTGGGTTTGTTCTCGGCATAGTCGGTATAGTGTTAACATTTTTGGGCGCTTTAGGCTCTATAATTGGATTGCCTGTTGCTATTGTGGGACTTGTTTTATCTATACAAGGCAGAAAAGCACTTAAAGAAAATGAACAACCCACAGGCTTAGCTACAGCCGCTTTTATAATCGGCATTGTTGCTACAGCACTTACCGGCATTTCTTTTTTTACATGCGGCATCTGCGTTCTGTGCGCGGCAGGCGTAGGTAGTGGCGTAGAATCTGCGCTGAATTCAATATTTTGACAAAAAATGTTTCGCTCGTTATATAGAAATTAAACGAAGCTATTGCCACTCTTCGAATGAGCCTCTCTTATATCTCGGGCGAAACAGATCTCATACTTTTGAGAGGTATTATGTCTAACAACATATCTTTTTTAGGAATAGAAATTACTTCATACGGATTGTTTTTTTATTTAGGGATTATTTCTTCTTTAATTATAGGAATCTTGTTGGCAAAGAACAAAGGTATTCCGCTTTTTGACATATTTGCTTCCTGCGTATACACGATGATAGGCGCAATAATAGGCTCTAAGCTATTATTCATATTGGTGTCACTTAAGCAGATTATCGCCCTCAAAATATCGCTTATAAATCTGATAAAAGGCGGATTTGTATTCTATGGAGGTCTTTTAGGGGGGATTCTCGGCCTGTATATATATTTGAAGCAATATAAGCTTTCGAAGAGCAACTTTTTTGATATATATGCTGTTGCGCTCCCTCTTGGCCATGCATTCGGAAGAATAGGCTGCTTATTTGCGGGCTGCTGCTACGGAATAAAATATAACGGTCCGTTTTCCGTTACATACACAGAATCATACGGCATGACGCCCATAGGTGTACCGTTATTACCGATACAGCTTTTGGAAGCTTTTTGCCTTGTTTGGATGTTTGCATTGCTTTTGCTTATATATTTAACGTGCAACAAAAAAGGAGTTGCTTCTGTTGTATATCTATACCTGTATCCTGCCGTACGCTTTATTTTAGAATTCTTACGCGGTGATAAAGAACGGGGAATTCTCCATTTTTTATCCGTTTCACAGATAATAAGCCTTTTTTTAATCATCTCATTTACAATATTCCTTATCAAAAAATCTAACGAAATATTTGATGATAAACACGAGCAAAAATGAAAAAGATAATACTATTTTTATTGACAGCTTTATTGTTATATATGGCATTCGACTTGTATGGAGAGCAGATAATAAGCACAATAACCGCATTTTTTGAAAAAGAACCCCAAAAAAGCGACGAAGAATTGATAAACGAAAGAATTGATGAATTCTTATACTGTTATAATTCGGGAGATTTTGATGGTGCTGTAGACTGCTTTGATAAAAAAACACGTAACACGCTGAAATCCACACTGAACGTAACGAAAAGCGCGCTCGGTGCTTTGGCGAGATGCCATCCTATTATAGGAATGACCTCCGCTTTAAACTATGCAGACCTATTCGGTATGAGTGTAGGTATGATTTCAGATGATGACTTGCTAAAATTTGAAAACAGAAAAATAACCATCAATAACTCTGAAGCGTATGTAACCACGAAAATGTCATATAACACAGAATACTATTCACAAGAGGTAGACGATACAATAATCGTTATGAAGTACGAAAAGGGGAATTGGTATATCAGCAATATAAAAAACAAGTGAATAAAAAAGGATTTTTCATAAATGTAAAACACACCTGTGAAAAATCCTTTTTTTCATTTTAAAAATTTTATAAGCAAGGATGACGGTAACATTTTCGAAGCAACATGAACAAATTTCATAGAAAATGTGGAAATTACTACCTTTTTTTATTTTTTCAAACTTTCTTTGACACAAAAACTTTTTCTTGCGCATTGACATAGGATATATGGCGTGGTAAAATAAATTCAGAAAAGAAATATTTATTCTTGGTGAGAGTTTTTTACCACTCGCACGAATAAAGGATGAAAAATCCGAGAGGAGAAGAAAAAATGGGCAACGGTGAAAGTAGCTACCACCGTTTTCTCAACGGAGACAAAGACGCTTTTTCGGAAATTATAGACGTATACCGTAAAAATCTGATTTTCTTCATCAACAGATACCTAAACAATCTCTCGTTATCAGAGGAAATAGCTGAGGACTGTTTTGTTGAGCTTATAGTTCACAGACACAGATTCAACTTCAAAAATTCTCTTAAAACCTATCTGTTTACCATAGCGCGAAACAAATCGGTCGACCTTATCCGTAAAAACAAACTTTCTATGCCTGACGGAGAGGAGCTGCTTTTAAACGCGAGTGAGGACTACGTGGAGTTTGAAGAGGAGATTTTTAAAAACGAGGAAAAGAAGCTTTTACATAACGCTATGCATAAGCTGCATAGCGACTACCGTACGGCGCTGCACCTGATATATTTTGAAGATATGTCATACGAGCAGGCGCAAAAGGTAATGAAAAAAAGCAAGAAACAGATGGAAAACATTGTCTATCGCGCGAAAATAGCGCTTCGTACCGTTCTGGAAAAGGAGGGATACAAGTATGAAGGATAAATCCGCTTTTGAAGAAAGCGTTTTTAATAAAAGCGAAATTATATTCGCAAAACGAAAAAGAAGACGGAAGCTTATCGCCACTCTGACGAGCTCGTCGTTGTGCGTAATGCTTCTATTTACGTTGCTTCTCCACTCACCTATTGGCTTTGATGATTTTATGCCTATGGAAAAGAGCGAGGCTTACGCCCCCGAAGTTGAAAATGCGGGAGGCCATTTTTACAAAGCAGACGAAGATAAAATGACAGACGCGTCACTCAATTACGATAAAAAGGCAGAAGAAGAGGCAGCAGACGCTCCGTCAGCGACTGAAGCCGTAGTGTCGACTGCCGCTACTCCTGCCGAGACGCAAGCACCTGCCGAAGTGCCCGAGATAAGTACCTCAACCGAAAAAGAAATCCCCGAAATAACCGATAAAATGCCTCTCTTTGTCGAAATAACGACATTCGGCTCTACGGTCACCGTATATACGGCTGAAAAGGATATAGAGAATATACTCATAGCCCTTACAAAATATTTCGCTTTGTCGGAAAAATCTCAGAAAAAAACGGCAGAGGTTTCTGTCAATTATTCAGACGATGCTTCTTTTTCCCTTGTAGGACAGGAATTTTTCGACATTCTCGACGCGATAAAGAATTAAATTCTGATTTTTCAGAAAAAGGAGAACATATACGATGAAGAACCGCAAGAAATTGACAACTTTGGTTTGCTTTTTGTCGCTTTTGATTTTGGTATCTTTTTGCCTTAATTCCTGCTCGTTTGTGTCGCTTGACGCGAACGCAAGAGGTTCGGTTGACCTTATGGAGAAGGTCCCTGTACGAACAGAACCGCTTGCGACAAACGACATGATTATCGACGGCTTCAGGCATAGCGTTTTCAAATTTTCGGCAGAGCTTTTCAAAAGCTCACTTGACGACGAAAAAAACTCGCTGATTTCTCCCCTCTCAGTCATAATGGCGCTCGGAATGACGGCAAACGGAGCAGACGGAGCTACTTTAGAGGAAGCCGAAGCGCTCCTCGGCAAGCTTTACGTATTAAACTACGGCTTTGCTGGATACAGAGATTTACAGAACGGGCAGCTTAAAACGGCTAACTCGATATGGATAAAGGACACTCCCGGCTTTGTAGTAAAAGAGGACTTTTTAAAAGCCAACGCGCTGTATTACGGCGCAGACGCATATCTCGCCCCCTTTAACAAGCAGACCGTAAATGACATCAACAATTGGGTAAAGGAAAACACCGACGGCGAGATAAAGAAGATTTTAGACGAGCTTGAAAGCGACGTTATGATGTGCCTGATAAACACCGTACTCTTTGACGCTGAATGGGCTTCCCCCTACGATGAATTTTCCAAAGCGAGCTTCAAAGGGATAGGCGGTGAAAAAATGGTAGAGATGATGACCTCTATCGAAAGCGTTTATCTTGAAACGGAAAACGCAAAGGGCTTTATGAAGGACTATAAGAACGGAGACTACAGCTTCGCCGCATTGTTGCCCGACGAAAGCGTTTCTCTTGCCGACTTTATTTCCTCGCTTGACGGCGCTACTCTGAAGGACCTTTTCGACAACAAGCAAAGCGCAAAAGTTAAAGCCACGATACCGAAATTTTCTTACGATTACGACATTTCTATGGATGACATTATATCGGAAATGGGCTGGCAAAGCGCGTTTTCGGGTGAAACGGCAGATTTTTCTAAAATCTCGGATACGCCTCTATATATAAGCGACATACTCCATAAAACGCATATAGACTTTAACTCAAACGGAACAAAGGCAGCGGCAGCTACCGCAGTTATGATGAAGACGGGGAGCGCGACACCCATTCCTGACCAGATGATACGTCTTGTCTTTGACCGTCCCTTTATGTACGTAATTTACGACAACAATTCGAGAGTGCCCGTATTTATCGGCACAGTGACCGAAATAGACTGACAGTATAGGGAATAAATTGATTTTCAAAAGGAGAGCTCTTATTCGCCAATTTGGCGTTTATGAGCTTTTTCTTTTCCCCAAAATCCAGATTTTAATATTTTATTGTTGATTTTTTGAGTAAAATATTGTAAAATAATAGAAGTAAACTCATTTATGAAATGCCATAAGATGAGCGATACCGATAATAAAAAGAAAAGGCAGAGCGATATGCGCTTAGATAAATTTATTTCGGAATGTGGGATAGCGTCTCGCAAGGAATGCTCTCTTGCCGCAAGGCGAGGGCGAATAACCGTAAACGGCGAAACGGTCAAGCGAGCCGACCTTCATATTGACGAACAAAAGGACAAGGTAACGTTTGACGGAGAAGAAATTCTCTACAGGAAATTCACATACGTGCTTTTAAATAAGCCGTCAGGCTATATAAGCGCGACAGAGGACGGAAAGCTACCTGTGGTTACCGAGCTTCTTTCCGAAAATCTGCAAAAAATCGGGCTTTTCCCTTGCGGACGGCTTGACCGAGACACCTTAGGGCTTATGCTGCTTACAAACGACGGAGAGCTTTCGCATTTTCTGCTTTCCCCCAAGCATCACGTAAAAAAGAAATACGCCTTTGAATGCGAAAGTGTTCTTAAAAAAGACGCGGAAAGCATTTTTTTCTCGGGAATGGAAATCGACGGCGGAGTGGTCTGTCGCGAGGCCCTGCTCGAATGTGACGAAACGAGGATGCGTGGCTTCGTTACTCTCTCGGAGGGGAAATACCACCAGATAAAACGAATGTTTGAAGCTCTCGGCAATAAGATAACCTATCTTGAACGGGTTGAATTCGCGGGCATCTCGCTCGACCCTTCACTTGGACGGGGAGAATGGCGTCTCTGCACCGAAGAGGAAATCTCGCTGCTTCGCAGTCACTATGAAAACAGAAATAAATTACAGTAAACAATAGTTTGCTTTTTGGAGGACTTTATGGATATTATTAAAATTTTAGCCGAAGAATTGAAGCTCACTCAAGAGCAGGTGACGAAGACTGTCGCTCTTATGGACGAGGGTAATACTATTCCCTTTATTGCCCGTTACCGCAAGGAAGTGACGGGAAGCCTTGACGATATTACTCTTCGCTCTCTTGAGGACAGGCTCAATTATCTTCGTAAATTAGACGAAAGACGCGCAGAAATTTCCGCAGCGATAGAAGGTCAGGGAAAGCTGACTCCCGAAATAACCGATGCGCTTTCAAGGGCAGTTACGCTTGTTGAATTGGAGGACATTTACCGTCCCTACAAGCAGAAGAAAAAGACGAGAGCGTCAGTCGCTAAGGAAAAGGGGCTTGAGCCGCTCGCGCTTCTCATTTTTGAGCAGAGAGACACGTATGACGGCACACTTGAAGCCTTAGCCGAGCCTTATATTGATGAGGAAAAGGGCGTTACGAGCGCTGAAGAAGCCCTCGCGGGCGCGTCCGACATTATAGCGGAGAATATTTCAGACGTGGCGGAATACAGAAAAATTCTTCGTGACTTTGCTTTCTCATTCGGTGTTATAAGCACGAAGCAGGCAAAGGAAGAGGACTCGGTTTATGCCGATTACTACGACTATAAGGAAGAAATAAAGAGGCTTCGTCCTCACCGTGTTCTTGCTATAACGAGAGGCGAGCGTGAGGAATTTTTGCGTGTTTCGCTCGAGCTTGACCGTGACGTCGCTCTCTCTAAAATCTCCTCGCACGTTATAACTAATCCGAAGTCCCCCGTATGCGAATTTATTTCCCGCGCGCTTGAGGACAGCTATGACAGACTCATTTTCCCGTCTGTCGAGCGTGAGGTGAGAAGCGAGCTTTTCGACAACGCGAGCGAGGGAGCTTTGAAGGTATTCTCAGACAACTTAAGAAAGCTTTTACTTGCCGCCCCCTTAAAGGGAAAAACCGTGCTCGGCTATGACCCCGGCTATCGCACGGGCTGTAAGCTCGCAGTGGTTGACAAGACGGGAAAGGTTCTTGATACTGCCGTTATATATCCCACAAAGCCGAGAGAGGAAACCGAAAAGAGCCGCAAGGTGATAGCTACTCTCATTAAAAAATACGGAGTTGACGTTATAGCGATAGGAAACGGAACCGCCTCGCGTGAGAGCGAGCAGTTTATTTCCGACGCTATTCACGATTTAGGCTTTGACACCAAGTATACTATTGTAAGCGAGGCGGGAGCGAGCGTTTATTCGGCATCCAAGCTGGGCGCAGAGGAATTCCCCGATTTTGACGTTACCGAAAGAAGCGCAGTTTCTATCGCGAGACGCTTACAGGACCCTCTCGCAGAGCTTGTCAAGATAGACCCTAAGGCTATAGGCGTCGGACAGTATCAGCACGATAT